>WFSH01000164.1 GCA_015486145.1 Mesoaciditogaceae bacterium | reverse complement strand
GGTATCACAAAAGTAGTCGTGTTTGGACCAAATTCTGTAAAGAAGTAGCTTGTACCGTACAACGCGAGGAAAAGCGGAAAAATTTTCCCGATTTCTGGGATGAGGCCAGTAAGCAAAAATGCTGTTCCCATGACTGTGAATCCCATGATTTGTATTGTTTTCCTGCCAATCTTGTCCATAAAAAGTATGGCCAAAATGTATCCCGGAAGTGCAAACACGGTGAAAATCAAGAAACTACTCAATATTTTGGCCTCTAAAGTCATATGTGGAGATATAGAATTTATGATCATCGGTGTTGATATGGTGTTTCCATAGTAAGCGTAATCCATCAAAAACCAACTGCCAGCAGTGCCAAAAAGCGTGATCATGTAGTGTTTGTTCTTAAAAAAATCTTTCAAGCTTGCCTTCTTAGCAAATTGGGATTTAACAACGGATTTAGCCCTTACATCAACACCTCTGAAATCTTTAACGGCTTGGGCAGCGGCCTTCACATCTCCTAAAACTTGAGCAGTGTAACGAGGAGACTCTGGGATTTTTCTTCTCAGATATATCACCATTAGAGAAGGAATAGCTCCTATACCCAGCATGATTCTCCACGACAGATCGATGGATAAAGGTGTTAATATTAAAAGTAGTGCAACGAGTGGACCAACGATGAGTCCCAACGCCTGCATGGAAAAAACGAGTCCAACGAGTTTCCCCCGATCCTTTCGGTTGGAATATTCACTCATTATAACTGCACTGACAGGGTAATCTCCACCTATGCCGATACCCAACAAAAACCTTGATAAAATCAGCCATCCATAATTTGGAGAAATTGAGGATAACAAAGCTCCCGCTGTCATTATCATGGCTTCAACACCGTAGACCTTTTTTCTTCCAAACTTGTCCGCGATTCTCCCAAAAATAAACGCTCCAATAAAGGCAGAGATTAAAGAAGTGCTTCCAGCAACACCTATCTGTGTGCTGTTGAGGTGCCATGCAGGTGCAATAAGAGACAAAACGATGCCTATTATGAAAAGGTCATATGCATCTGTAAAGAAACCCATACCGGACACGAACATGGCTTTGAAATGATTTCTGTCTAACTCTGCGTCATCAAGGTATTTTTCTAAACTTTCCATTGTCTCACCTCCGATAAGAGATAATCCAACAAAAAGTTTGTCCCAGTTTTATCATCTTTTCCAGAACTTGTAGTTTTGTTTTCTTTGCCTTTACATGGTTTGAATAAAAGAAAGAGCCTTTTATTTTACCCAGCATATTGTTAACACTCTTAAAGTGGTATCATTAAAGTATCAACATCGGCCTTTGGGAGGGATCTGTATGAAAAAATTTCTGTTTCTTCTTTTCTTGGCACTAATGGTTTCCACCATTGTGCTTGCCAACTACACGCCCGTTGGTACTGGAAAGACCGCAGCGGATTTTGGAGCAAAAACGGTTGTAATAATCCACTATCACCGTTTTGACAACAATTACACTGGATGGAACCTTTGGGTATGGCCAACAAAGCCAACGGGAAAAAACGGAAAAGCTTATCCATTCTTATACCGTGACGCTTATGGACCATATGCAATCGTGAAATTCAACCAAAGCTACACGCAAGTGGGATTCATCGTGAGACTTGACAATTGGAAAGCCAAAGACGTCGCCGTCAACAGATACATCCACATTCCACCGTCAGGTGTGGCTGAAATCTGGGTACTTGAAGGTCAAAAAAATTATTGGACAAACGTTAAGGATGTCAACACCTCGCCAAGAATCATGGCTGCCTTTCTCAACAAGTTAAACACCGTGGATGCCTATTTAACCAAAAACATCAACCTTAAAAATTGGAAAAAAGAGATAAGTTTTACACTAAACGGAAAAAATTGGCAAATTTCTAAAGTTGTCCCTGCAATACCAGGAGAAGCTCTAAACACCAATTATATTCAGATCACATTTGCCACACCTCTCAACACATATCAAGTGGCGGATTCCATGGTTTTGAAAGTAAAGGGGTTTTTACCTCAAACTGTTTACGCGTACGAAGCTTTGAATGCCACTCCGTTCCATTACAACGGACAACTTGGCGCAATCTACTCGACTGATGAAACGACGTTCAAAGTCTGGTCCCCCATCTCGAAGAGTGCAAAACTTTTGCTCTTTAAAAGTTCAAGCGCCACCTCACCTTACAGTACGTATAAAATGACAAGAAACAGTGAAGGCGTGTGGACTGTTAGAGTCCCAGGTAACCTCAACGGTGTGTATTATCTCTACAAATTCTATTCCTACGGAAAGTATCGAGAAGCTTTAGACATCTATTCGCACGCCGCAAATGCCTCTAACACAAAATCTATGGTCGTCAACCTTTTAAAAACAAATCCCATCGGTTGGAATATCACACGTTCACCGGTTTTAAAGGAAGGAACAAATGCGATCGTTTACGAAACAAGCGTTAGAGATTTTACAGCGGCCACTTCATCTGGCGTACCGACAAACTATAGAGGGAAATACCTTGGATTCACCGTTCATAACACTAGCTGTGAAGGATTTCCAACTGGCATAGATCACTTGAAATGGCTTGGCGTAACAGATGTTCAACTTCTTCCCATAGAAGATTTCTGGAATGTTCCTCTTAACGCATATAACTGGGGATACGTGCCGTATCTTTACATGGTTCCAGAAGCTCAATATTCATCCAATCCTTCCGAGCCGGCCACAACGATTTACCAAGTTAAGAGAATGATCGAATCTCTCCACAAAGTTGGAATAGGAGTGATCCTCGATATATCTTTCAGTCATACTTCGAGTGTTGGAAAGGGATCGGCATTTGATCAAACCGTTCCCTATTACTATTATCGTGTCGATAAATCAGGTCAATATTTAAATCAATCTGGAGTTGGAAACACGCTTAAAACCGGTGATTACATGATGAGAAAATACATCATAGATACTCTCAAATACTGGGTTGAAGAGTATCATGTTAACGGTTTTAGGCTCGATCAGCTTGCACTTCTGAATGCGAATACCGTCAAAGCTTTCGTTAAAGCTCTTATTTCCATAGATCCGCACATAATCCTCTATGGTGAACCATGGGGGCCATATTTTACATATGGTGATCAGGGAAAAATGCACATAGGATTCTTCAACTCGTATATTTACAACGCCATCAACGGCGCTTACGATCTTTCTTCAAATGGATTTTCAACGGGAGCGCGCAGCAAAAACATTTTGATCGAACGTGGAGTGGTTGGTGAAACTGATTATAGTTATCTCGTCAACGGATTTGCATTCCGACCAGACCAATGTGTTAACTACGTTTCCTCCCATGATGGATACACACTCTGGGACAGAATAAATAAGTTGGAAAAGGATTGGACGTTTGCGCAAAAATTAGATGCACAAAAACTCTCGTTAGCCATTATTCTGACATCACAGGGCATACCATTTTTATACGGTGGAACAGAATTTGCACGAACCAAATACGGAAATTCAAACAGCTACAATGCACCCGATAGAGTCAACGAACTTAAATGGTCGAGATTGAAACAGTTCGACAGTTTGAATGAATATATAAAGGGGTTGATTACCCTTCGAAAGGCACATCCAGCATTCAGAATGGATTCTGTCAAATCAATAAAAGAACATTTGAAATTTTTCCCAACGCGATTCAAACGCGTGAACAAATTTCTGAAACTCCCAATTCCTCTTGTCGCTTACGAAATAAGTGGAAATGCCAATGGTGACAGTTGGAAAAACATAATCGTGATATACAACGGGGCAACAGAAGCGGTAAAATTTAAGCTTCCAAATGGAAAATGGGACGTTGTGGTAAATGGGCAATTTGCCGGAGTAAATACTTTAGAAATCGTTTCTGGGAGTTTGAGAGTTCTACCAACATCAGCTTATGTTCTGTATCAAAAATAAAGGATCAAAAATGCCTCTGCAAATGATGCAGAGGCATTTTTTTGCAACAAATACCGCATAATTTTCTCTAAAATCTTAACATTTATAAGAGAAATATCGGGTGATATTCAGAATAACAAACAAAGGCAAAGAATATAAGGAATAGACGTTCACCTTCTTTCGAGATAAAATATCGCATTTCCTCCCAAGAGGATCATTAGCAGTCCTCCAAACGCAAAAATAACGTTGATAAAAGCGAATCTCCACAGATGAATTGGGGCTATTCCAAGTGTGTACCTTAAGCCTTGAGCAAAATAAGTTACTGGCATCACATGAGCGATCTGCCGCATGTACTCTGGCATAATGGAAAATGGATAAAAGACATTCGAGAAGAGCATCATGATCACTAAAATGATCGTGGAGAAGTTTAAAATCGTCCATAAGTCTTTGAACACCACTGAAAAAACAGTTCCAAAGCCAAGAGACATGAAAACAGCACTCGCCATTAAAAGTGTGAAGGAGAACCAATTGATGTCGTAATTTGTAGAAAATATCCATTCAGACACCAAAACGGTAACGTAAGAAGAGAGTAATGACGACCAAAATCTGTTAAGAGCAAGTGAGAAGACAAAAAGACTGCCATTTAACGGAGTAGTTCTTAGCCTTCTTAGAGAGCCATTTTCTCGGTATGAACCAAGAGTTGTTGCCATTCCAAATACACCTGCCATCATTATTGCGATGGCAAGAACTCCCGGCACTATGAATGATATGACCGTAAGACTCGAACCTGTTTTTAAGCTTTCGGGGATGATCTGCAAGTACATTGGGATCCCTGAAATTTCTTCGTTTATGTCTTGAGCAATGAATGCCTGAAGATCCTTCAAATAATTGTTGTATTGACCAAAAGATTGATTGTAAAAAAATGTTACGTTAGATGCGTCAAGGGTTATTCCCATCTGTGCTTTTCCAGAATCGACGAGCTTTTTGACATCATCTCTGTGCTTGACAAAAATAGGCTCGATTCCAGATTTTTTTGCCACTTTGTTGAAGATCGACGTGTATCTTGAAGAATTTGAAATGTAAGTGGCTATTTTTACATTCACAGAGGTAGTTCCTCCGGAAATACCGGCTATAACGAATCCAAGAATTAACATGAACGCGATCGGTGAAACGAAAATCATTATCGTTGCTTGTTTATCTCTGATAAACATATAAAAAGCTTTACTTAAGAGTTCTAAGAAGTTTCTAAGTCGCGAATTATATTTAACCATTTTATCGTCTCACTTCTAAACTTCTTCTTATCGATGAGAAAGCTACCGAAAGCATTAACCATATTCCGGGTACCAAAATATTCAACCACATTGGAGTTGTCGACAAAGCAACACCAAAAAATTGTCGCAATGCGTTAGTTGTATACCACAGTGGATTTATGTAAACCAAAATGTTAATGTACCAAGGCAAATTGTAAAGAGGGAAATATATTCCGGCCAAAAATTCGAGTGGAAGGTTGATAATACTTGATATCGCTCCCACCGAAGTCGGTCCAGAGGCAATAAACCCCACGACAAATCCGATTGAAGTGTAGACCGCACAAGAAAAAAGGTAATAAACAAATGCTTGCCACGAAAAGATGCGAATGGTGGCCCCTAAAACGAACATTGAGAATAAAATGAGCCCTATGTATTGAATCAGCATTATAAAAAGCCTTGATGAAACAAAGCCAACAAAAAATGAATATGGGCTCATGGGAGTGGAAATGTATTTTTTCATGATTCCATAACGCCTCATCAAAGCTAATTTTGGCGCAACTAAAAGCAAACCCGTCATAAAAGCCGCTATCACTATTATTCCAGGTGCGACAAAATTGGTGTAAGAAGGTGATTTCATGATACTGCCAAAAGTCTCACTTTCGATCTTCAGAGATTTCAAAGTGTAACCGAACTTCGTGGTGAGATAGGAATTTATTTTACCTATTATTCCTTCCACGGTACCTTCCGCCAAATTTGAAGAGGCTCTGTTCGGAACGTAGAATATCTTTATCGGCACCAATGGTGCTGGAATCCCCAATTTTCTAAGCAAGATGGCACGTGCTATGGCAGAGTTGAAATCTTTTGGTATGACAAGTACGGCGTCAGCTTCAGAATAAATTACTTTTTCAAATGCAGCTTTTATATTTTGACCTTTCATCACGCTTAAGGTGAAGATTGCCCCCTTGTTTGGAAAAGAAAGCGACTTAAAAGCATTGACAAACTCTTCAGCAAATTTCGGTCCATTGGCCATTTTGGATTCGTTTACCAAGATTATTCTGAAATTCAGTGACCCTCTGACTCCAAGGTTTGAGAAAGTCAGCACTAAAATGGTAAACAACAAGATGGGGAAAATTACAACCCAAAATACCGACCTTCTGTTTCTCAAATCCGACAGTAGATGAAACTTAAAAAGGCTCCAAATCTCTTTCAATCTCTCAAACCTCTACCCGTGAGTTTTAAAAAGACATCTTCAAGTGTTGGTTCAATGAGGAATACATTTGTCAACGAAATGTCGAATTTTTTGGACCACAAAACGAGGGTTTCAAGTGTTTGGGTAAGATTTTGTGTGGTGATCCTGAAATGTTCATCTGAGACTGTGACATCTTCTCCTATGGCCTTTAGCTGAACACTTGTTGGAGTGGGAGAACATTTGAAATCCACTTCGCTGATTTCTCCGTATTTAGCTATGAGATCTGTTGGAGTGCCAAGTTCTATGATTTGACCATGATCTACTATGGCAACACGATCACAAAGCCTCTGAGCTTCTTCCATGTAATGAGTGGTTAAAAAAATTGTCTTACCAGACGATTTGAGGTTTTCGATCAAATCCCAAATGGATTCTCTTGATTGAGGGTCAAGCCCCGTTGTTGGCTCATCTAAAAAAATGATCTCAGGATCGTTAATGATTGATACGGCTATAGCCAACCGCTGCCTTTGTCCACCGGAAAGATTTTCAGAGTAGGTGTTCTCCTTTTCTTCTAATTTCACAATTTTCAAAACTTCCTGCACACTTAGAGACTTTTTGAAAAAAGAAGAAAACAATTCCAAAATTTCCTTAACTTTAAGATGATCGAGAAACCGGGTTTCTTGGAGGACAACCCCTATTTTTTCCTTGACCTTTG
>WFSH01000163.1 GCA_015486145.1 Mesoaciditogaceae bacterium | reverse complement strand
GTTGGTGATCTCTCTAACTGAACTGATAGCAAGTATCTCTTCGCGATTATTTAGCTTTGAAAATCAAAAGCCGATCTTTTTCTTCCAAATAAGTAAAGCCATTGTTTTGAATTATTTCGATGAGCTTGCTTTTTGCTGGGCGAACCGTTTCGATCGAAAGCGTTCCATCATTCTTTAAAACACGTCGCGTTTCGGCTATAACATTTTCAATCCCGCCAAAAACGTGCCTTATTCCAAAAATGAAAGCGAGATTGACACTTTCATCTGGAAGATTCGTTTTTGAAGCGTTTCCGATGATGGCAACGACGTTTTTGATGTTTTTTTCTTCGATCTTCCTTTTCACCCTTTCGATCATGAAACGATTCAAATCTATCGCGTACACCTTTCCTGACTCGCCAACTATCTCCGAGGCGGGAATCGTGAAGAAGCCTGGGCCGCATCCTATTTCCAACACCTCTTGTCCTTTTTTTAATCCTGCTGATTCTAAAATTTTGTATGGATTCTTGAAAATTGGCAAAAGTGGATTATCGTGTACCAACGTTATCATCCAATATGTTAGTTTTGACACGTAAAGAGAAGGGTTTTCATTCTTGCGCATTTTTATCGCCTTTTTCCCCTCCGCCAAGAATCTTCAATGCCAGTTTTTTCATAAAATCCGCTTTGACTATGGCTATTCCCTTCTCTTTATCGCCGAGAACCAACAGCTCATCACCTGCTTTTATGTCGAACACGTCTCTTGCTTCCTTAGGGATCACGATCTGCCCTCTTTCACCGACCTTAACAGTTCCAAACATGTATTTTCCCTTATGAATTTCAGTCAAAGCATACATCTCCTTCTTATATTTAATTCATGTAAATCATATTTATCATACCACAAGAATTTTGGAATGTCAATGGGAATCTTCACACAAACTTTGAGAGAGACTCTGACTTTTTACATAAGGCTCTGATCTTCTATTTTGTCCCTGATAAATCTATCATATTTGTAAACTATGATGGCATCGTATTTTGAGGCGAGTGCGTTTTGTTTCAGATCGTTTTGAAGGCGATACTGTTGCGGTGGATTTTTCAAATCTTTTTCCTGTAATAACCGAAGGACGTTTCTACTTCAAAACCGGCTTTTTTGTACAGTTCAAAGGCGTTATGATTGGTGTCGTCAACCTCGAGCTTTATCGTTTCTACTTTTTTATCCAGCAAATTCTTGAGAATCAAATTCAGAAATTCTCTTCCAAATCCCTTTCCTCTATATTTCGGTAATATTCCAAATCCTTCTATGAAAGTTCCATCACTTTCCACGCTAACTGTGCACACCCCAACAGCTTCATTTCCTAAAATAGCCATATACATTTCCATGTCTCTCGATTCGAGAATTTTAGAAAGCCTCAATTTCAAAGCTTTCAGATCTTTGTAGTATTCTGAAAATATAATCATATGCAACCTCGCAAGCTTTCCCAGATCGCCTTGATCTACCACGTGCAAACTCAATCGTCCATCTGTGAAAATGTTGTTTTTAGCGCCATGATAAGCCATAAGATGTTCGACGTGATCTGGTTGCACGTTTAACTTTTCGATCATGGCATTTCCTGCTGCTGATTTCTTTTCACACACAAAAAGAATATCTGGTACCCCGTAAGATTTGAGCTCCGCGGTAGCCCTTGAAAGAAGTTTTTCGAAGTATCCTTTCCTTCTATAGTTAGGCAAGGTGTATCCAAACACCTCGCCTTCGAGAAGCCTTGGAGCAAAAACAGTCAGTAGACTCACCAGTTTTTCATCCTCGTAAAGCAAAAAGACGCTTTTCATTTTCTTATTGAAGTTTATCGACGTGTCGAAGCTTGCGCTACCTTTAAGACCATCGTGCTTTTTGCATACCGATTCCACTTTTCGTATTTCGTCTATGACTTCATCGCTTAAATCGTTTAACTCTTCGATCTTGATTGTCATTCTTTTCACCTTTTTCATTTAGAATTCCACACCATGTCCGAAAAACGTCCGATAAATGTCCATTATATCTGATATATTTTTCAATGTGTATTCATCATATTCGCCAACCAATCGCCAACTTTTAATGTGTAATACGTATTTTTTCGGATCTCTTCACGATAGTGTGGGTAGCATTTTTAAAATAACACATTCTTTGACATTTTAGTACCGCTTTACAAGCGGTGAGTGTAATTTTTTTGAAGCCTTGTTAAAACTGATTCAGACGTTTGTTCCATACAAGATGTGAAAGAACAGAGAGCAAGATTGCACAGTGTGCAATGTATTCTTGCTTTTACGACCAAAGCGATAGCCACAAAGAGAGGCACAGGATGTGCCGAGAAAGCGAATCTAACAGGATGTTAGTATGCAGC
>WFSH01000162.1 GCA_015486145.1 Mesoaciditogaceae bacterium | reverse complement strand
TCCTTGTCATTTTCCAAATATTGAAGTATAATATCCCTAAGTTTCATGTTCCTGTATCCCTCCATTCTTTTGAATTGTTGGTTCTTGAGAATAGGATACAGGAACTTTTTTCCTTTTTCAACCTTTTCCTACCTTTTTACAGCAATTATTTTACGCTATCAAAACAGAAATCCCGGCTTGCAGGCCGGAATGACCATGGTTCTACATTGTACGAATTCTGACATCGTACAAGGCAAACTAATCTTGAGTTAATCTTTGGAACGTAAAAGTGGCTGCCAAAGAAGTCACAATCGCAAATCCAACGAGAACCACGACATCAACCCATATGAACTTCCAACCGACATTCAAGGTTATCACATTTCTCAAGGCGTCCGCCGCATAGGTTAAAGGGAAAATGTAAGCGATGTATTGCATGATTTTAGGCATCTGTTGAATGGGGAAGAAAACACCAGAAAAGAACATCATGGGAAAGGTTATGGTTGTCATGGTTATCATGGCCGTTTCTTGTTCTCTCATAGCTGCCGTCACCATGACGCCCACACCTATGAAACTGAACGTTCCCAACAAAAGCAAAAACACAGTCCATAACAAAGACACACCTGTGAAGTGTACTCCAAAGAAGAGCCAAGAAACTACCAAAATTATCATGGCAGTTACAAATCCCCTTATCGTTTGAGCCAACACTTTACCGATGACGATGCTGCCGCGGCTTATGGGTGTAACCATTACACCGTCCAACGTTCCAAGTTCCCTTTCACGAGTTATCGCTGAAGCGAGTCCTGTCATAACGCTCATTATCGCTATCATGGCCATAAGGCCAGGGACGGTAAAGTCGTAATAGTTAAACGGCGTACCATCTGCGTTGACAAGTTTGGACTTGACGTTCTGCTCCATGCTTTTTACACCTTTTTGACTGAACATCCCGACGAGCATTTGCCCCATCATAATACCCGCCTGTGGATTAGCAGGACTCGGTAAAATGTTCATAGTTACGGGACGATTGAGTGCAACGGCCAGAGAAAAATCTTTTGGTATTATAGCTCCAACCATTATTTTGCCGCTTGCAAGTGCATCTATGAGTGCTTGCTTCGAATCGTAAAAGATCATTTTGCTTGAAGTCGTGGAAGGTAAGGATTTTTTAATTCTTGCATTGAAGATCAGATCTTTAGAGTATATCCCTATGTTTCCAGAGTAAGCACCACCCGTCTTTGGGAAGATAAATCCAAGCATCAGCATCATCACTATGGGCATTAGAATCGAAAAAACAACCCTCGTTCGCCCTCTCAAAAATGTTTTTAAATCTTTCCAGGTGATATCTAAAACTCTCATCTCTTTCACTTCCCCTACTTATACGGTGATGTCTTCCCTTTCTTTGCCAGTAGCACCGCCTTCTGATATTTCTATGTATATGTCCTCCAAAGAAGGCTCGAGCGTTTTAAAATTTCTGATGTGCACGTTTAGATTCGTAATTTCTTTCATAAATTTGTTTAAATCTTCGACTTCGACCTTCATGTATCCTCCCTCTTGCTCAAGGATCTTTCCATTGATCTCGCTTTGAGAGAGTTCTACATCCGTTTCTATTTCAACTATTTCGGCCTTTTTAAAATGCTTTTTTATTTCGTTCAGGGTTCCAATGGCCACTATTTTTCCTCTTCGCATTATCGCGACTTTATCAACATTCATGAGCTCAACATCGTGGAGTACATGTGTGGTGTAAACGATAGTTTTTCCATTCTTTCTCAAATTGATAATAAAATCTCTTATGTGTTTTGTGGAAACCGGATCAAGTCCAAGCGTTGGTTCATCGAGAAAAATTATCTTTGGATCCGGTACGAGAGCCCTTGCAAGGTTTATTTTTTGCTTCATCCCCGTACTCATCTTGGATATGAGCATATCTTTGAAGTTCCATATGTCAAAAAGTTTTAGAAAGCTCTCTGCTCTGGTTTCTATAACCGAATCTTTCATTCCATAAAGTCGTGAGAAAAATTTTATATTTTCCATAGCCGTTAAATTGTCGTAAAGTATGATCTTTTCGGCAACAAGGCCTATGTTTCTTCTGACGTTCGTTGGCGCTTTTAAAACGTTGTAACCCGCCACTTCTATATAACCACTCGTGGGAACCGCAAGATTCGTCAGGATTCTTATCGTTGTGCTCTTTCCAGCACCGTTTTGCCCCAGAAGTGCAAACAACTCTCCATATTTCACTTCAAAGGAAATATCATCAACGGCTTTGACCCTTTTAAAATATTTTTTCAAATTTTTCACAGCTATAGCCTTCTCCTCAGCCATTTTGAATCCTCCTCAAAATCTTTTCAACTTCCTCGATCAAATTCAAACTCTCTTTCAAATTTCTGTTGACGTTGAAATCGTGAGTAGAAAGATCGTGGAGAACGTAAAGCAGCTTTTTCACAGCTATTCTAATATCTTCTGGCATTGAGGGGTTTTTATCTCTCACGATGATGCCAATTTTACGCAACATGAGTTTGATCGTTTCGGTGTTCTCCCTCAATTGTTTCATGAAGTCGTTTCCTTCAGAGGTTAAACTGTATATCTTTTTTCTCCCCACGATCTTCAGCTTCACCATTTTTTTGCTCAAGAGATCGTTCAATTGAGGGTAAACTGTCCCTGCGGAAGCTGGCATTCCTTTCTCTTTGGCGTATTTCAAGAAGTCGTATCCAGTTGCCTCTTTCTGTTTAGAGAGGAAACTCAAAAGCATCATTTTCAACATCGGATAAGAAGTTTTCATCCCGTATCTCCTTATGTCTATTAAGATATATCTATATAGATATTATAGACTTAATCGTGTTTTTTTAAAACAACCACCAATTAAACTTTGGTTACGATCAAAAATGATCTTCTGCAAGATCGTGGGAAGAATATTTGTTTCTCCTCACGATCGTGTGGGTAACATTTTTCGAATAACGACATGTTTTGACATTTTGATACCGCTTTTCAAGCGGTGAGTGTAATTTTTTTGAAGCCTTGTCAAAACTGATTCGCTCTTTTATTGGAATCTTTGACCACAGCGTCATCCTGAAAGTTCCGTAGGAACTATTCAGGATCTCCAAGCAACTAACAAGGTGGTTCGAGATTCTGAATCAAGTTCAGAATGACACAAAAAACAGAGCACGCTGCATACTAACATCCTGTTAGATTCGCTTTCTCGGCACATCCTGTGCCTCTTAATCAATCGTGAAGAACCCCATTTTGATGATATAATCTTTCAAGTAATGCAGGTTAAAAACCTGTTTTTGCAAGAAGGTGAGTAAAAATGAAAAAAATGCGACTTGGAAACACGGATGAATTTCTTCCGGTAATAGGTATTGGCACTTGGGGAATGGGCGGAAAATTTGAAGCCGATCGTTCGAGGGATCAAGATTTTGTCAATTCGCTTATAAGAGCGGTAGATTTGGGTATGACGCACATCGATACGGCAGAATTTTACGGGGCAGGCCATACGGAAGAAATTGTGGGGAAAGCCCTAAAAGAAATAGGAAGGGAAAGGGTTTTCATAACGTCCAAAATTTGGCCCGATCATCTCAAGCTAAAAAACGCTGTCAAATCTATTGAAACGACCTTGAAGAAACTTGGAACGGATCACGTTGATCTCTATCTTGTGCATTGGCCATCGAGTGTGATAACTGTGGAAGAAACGGTGGAAACCATGAACAAACTCTTGGAAAAAGGGTATACGAGATACATAGGTGTGAGCAATTTTTCGAAGGCGCAGCTTGAGGAGGCCATTAAATTTTCCGAGGCTCCGATCGTCTGTGATCAAGTTAGGTTTAACATCCAAGACAGATCAGCTGAAGAGAATGGTTTGCTTGATTTTTGCAGAAAACATGCTGTAACACTCACCGCTTACTCTCCGTTGAACAGAATGGAATTTGATTTTGCGGTAAAAAAGAAACTCGAAGAGATCGCAAGGCGAAGAAATGCGATCTGGACACAAATTGCACTGGCATGGGTGGTAAAGAAGGGGGCTTTGGCTATTCCCAAAGCAACAAGTGAAAAACATCTGAAGGAAAACGCAAGAGCAGGGGATTTGGATCTCAGCAATGAGGACATGAAATACCTTGAATCCACACACTGAAGCTCTTTTCTAAATAACGGGAGTTGAATTTCGGTCAGATCTAACTCACACTTTTAAAAATAACGAGAGCTAATAAAGCTGTTAATGTTCGAGAAAATAGAGGGCGTTAAGTTGGAATACACAAAATTAAAGAGCACGCTTTTGTTGGTTTTACTTGTGGTCATATGGGGGATGACTTTTCCTTTAGAAAAAATCGTGATGAGGGATATTTCTCCTTTTTCTTTAAATTTATCAAGATTTTTCATCGCCGACATGGTGGTGCTTTTTTTCTTTTTTCCCACAATAAAACGTGATTTTGTGAAAGTGTGGAAAGCCGGCTCCATTCTCGGCGTTCTCATGTCTCTGGGATACATTTTTCAAACGTGGGGATTGGCCCACACAACACCGGCAAAGAGCGGATTTATCACTTCTTTGTACGTCGTATTCGTTCCGCTAGTTGCTTTTTTTCTTGAGCGAATTCGTTTGAGATTGAGAATGTTTTTTGTGCTCGGATTGGCAGCTTTTGGGATATATTTGTCGGAATTGTCCGGTAAAATATTTTCACCCAACTTTGGTGACTATCTAACGATTGCGTGTGCGGTTGCTTTCGCTTTTCAAGTTGTTGCCACGACCATTTTGACGAAGAAGTTAGAAAACAAGCACATTACTCTCACTTTTTATCAAATGTTGTTTGTGACTCTTACAAACATTCCGTTTTATCTCTTCACTTCTCACAAGGACAGATGGACTATAGAAAATTTATCTTTCATCGTGGCTATTGCGGTATTTGCAAGCGTCATGGGGACGATAATTCAAATGAAACATCAAAAAAACGTTGGTACCATACCATCAGCTTTTATTTATGCAGGTGAGCCCGTGGCCGCAGCATTTTTTTCTGTTGTCATAGTTGGAGAACATTTCACGTTTGTACAAATGATTGGCTTCTCAGCCATAATCGTTTCGGCAATTTTGGCTCAGCTAAACCACTCTGCTTTGAAGAGCAAAAATAAGGTGTAAATCTCGAAAATCAGATTTACACCAACGATGTTAAACGCAATATGGGGGATATTTAGCTATTTTCACATCTTTCAAACTCTTTTTGTATAACCCTTTCGAGTGCCCCTGTACTTATTTTTTTGTGTTCTTTGAAAAGGTTAAACGCAGCTTTTATTATGACGAGTCGGGAATACCTCGGAAGAAGGTTTTTTACAGGATCTGCTTTATAAATCATCGCTTTTCAATCACATCCTTTCTTCACGTATCCCATCTTCTTGACATAAAGACTCGTTTAGTTTATAATTTACGTGTTCAAGGGCTCATAGCTCAGTTGGTAGAGCTCCCGGCTCATAACCGGGCGGCCGGTGGTTCGAGTCCACCTGAGCCCACCATTTAGAAAAAATGATAGATAAAAACCACCTAAAAACCATCGCGGTGAACTCCACCGCCTTTTTGTTCTATTACAAATATTACCACAAATTAACTTTAATGTCAAGTTTTTACGAATTATGAATTAGAGGTGTTTCAATGGAAAAATACGATGTCGTTGTGATTGGGGCTGGACATGCGGGAATAGAAGCGGCTTTTGCCACTGCAAAACAGGGGTTGAGAACTCTGTTGTTGGGAATAAATCTCGATACGGTTGCGTGGACACCTTGCAATCCGGCCATAGGAGGACCGGCAAAAGGTCAAATAGCCAGAGAAGTTGATGCCCTGGGAGGTGAGATGGGCCGTATAACGGATCGCTCCATGATAAATATTAGGATTTTGAACACCTCCAAGGGACCGGCGGTAAGGGCATTCCGTGCTCAAGTTGATAAGTACGAATATTCACTCACGGCTAAAAACTTTTTGATGACCCAACCCAGTCTCACACTGCGCCAAGGAGTTGTAACACAAATATTCGTTGAAAACGGAAAAATAGTGGGAGTTGGAACTGCACTTGGCGTACGCTACGGCTGCCGAGCCGCCATAGTTACAACCGGCACTTTTTTAGGTGGGAAAATATTCATAGGGCCAACCTCTTTACCTGCTGGCAGAATGGGTGAACCACCGGCGAATGGATTAACTGAAAGTCTAAAAAGTTTTGGCATTAGAATGTCAAGATTTAAGACTGGCACCCCTCCACGTGTTTTAAAAGATTCCATAAATTTTTCGGTCTTGGAACGACAAGATACTTCGAGCGAACCGTTGGCTTTTTCGTACAGAGATAAGCCTGTGGTCTTATCTAAAGACTATCCTTGCTACATCACAAGGACAAATCCTTACACCCACGATATAATACGCAAAAATCTAAAATTTTCTCCCATGTATGGAGATGTAAAGCTCATACACTCGGTGGGACCGAGATATTGCCCTTCCATAGAAGACAAAGTGGTGAAATTTCCGGACAGAGATTCACATCAACTCTTCATAGAACCTGAAGGCAAGAAAACCATGGAATATTATATAAATGGGTTTAGCACTTCTCTACCTTATGACGCACAGATAAAAATGTTGCACACTCTGAAAGGTTTGGAGCGTGCCGTTATCGTTAGACCCGCTTATGCGGTAGAATATGATTATGCGGATCCGACTCAATTGTTTCCGACACTTGAGTCGAAAGTTGTTGAAAATTTGTATTTTGCTGGTCAAGTGAATGGAACGAGTGGATATGAAGAAGCAGCAGGTCAAGGAATACTTGCAGGGATCAATGCGGGTTTAAAATTGCACTCGAAAAAGCAGTTAATTTTAAAAAGGTATGAATCTTATATTGGGGTTTTGATCGACGATATAATCACAAAAGGTGTTGATGAGCCGTACCGCATGATGAGTTCCAGAGCCGAATACAGGCTGCTTTTGAGAAATGATAACGCACATTTCAGACTTTCAAAATATGGTTATGAAGCGGGCTTAATCGATAAAGATTTTTACGAGCGAGTTTTAAGACTCAAAAAAAAGGTTGATGATGCCGTTGAAAGACTTGGAAAAATTCGTGTGAAGGTTCCAGAAAATTTGAAAGAAAGACTGAATACGAAAAAACATGTTTCGCTGTTGAATCTCCTTCGAGCTTCGCAAGTGCATTACAACGACATTGTTCCGTACGATCCGGAACCTTTGACAGAGAAAGAGATCATTGAAGAAGTTGAAATAGAAGCCAAATACGGTGGATACATCCAAAAAGAGCTTGAAAACGTCAAAAAATTGAAAAATCTTGAAAAAGCTAAAATTCCAGAAGACTTTGATTTTTCAAGCGTAGTGGGACTCTCCACAGAATCAGTTCAGAAATTAGAGAAGTTCAAACCTAAAGATCTTGGTCAGGCTTCGAAAATTCAGGGAGTGACGCCAACAGATCTTTTGCTTTTGAACGCCCATCTTAGGAGGGATAAAAACGGATAAAGTTTACATTATAGGGCATAAAAATCCTGACACCGACAGTATTTGCAGTGTGATGGGATACGCGGAATTTTTGAATCATGCTGGGATCACAAAATACATTCCGGCCAGATGTGGAGAAATAAACCCCGAAACTGAATTTGCACTTTCCACTTTCAACGCAGAACCACCAATCTATGTGGAAAGCGTTGAACCAAAAGTCTCCGATATACCGCTGCCAGAATTGGTAAGTGCGGATGAAAACGTTCCAACTGTTGATGTTGCAGCGTTGATGGATGAACACGATGTTAAAAATGTACCAATAGTAGATAAAAACGGGAAACTCATAGGCCTTATAAGCGAACGAGGTTTGGCCAAAGCGTATGTGAGAAGGCTTAAGATAGAACCGTTACGTATGACTCCGATAAAGTTTGATACGTTGGCACGAATACTTCACGCACGTGTTGTGGTAAAAAATCGTGATGTCCTCGAAGGAACTGTCTACACGGTGGTAGATGCGTTACACGTGGCGCTTTCTAAACTTTCCAAAGATGATGTGGCGATAGTTGGAGACAATGAACCTGCACAATTGGCCATGATAGATTCTGGGATAGCTGCACTGATAATTGCCAATGGTGCACCTGTGGGAAACAGAACGATCACCGAGGCGAAATCACATGGAACATCCGTATTGGCAACAGATCTCGATGCTTTCGGAGTGGGCAAGATGATAAATCTTTCGCTTCCGGCTAAGATGATAATGGCAAGGGATATTCCCGCCGTTCGAATGGACGATTCTTTGGATTACGCCAGACAATTGGTTTACTCATCAAAATTCAGAACTGCGTGTGTGATCGATGATGACGGAACGCTGCTTGGAGTGGTAACGAGGACAACCTTGTTATCGGATGTGCGAAAGTCTGTCATATTGCTGGACCATAATGAACCATCTCAAGCGGTAGATGGCATAGAAGAAGCGGAGATACTCGAAATAATAGATCACCACAGGTTGGGAAGCATATCGACACTCAAACCGGTTAAATTTCTCAACGACCCTGTGGGTTCCACGTCCACGATTATCGCGAGAAAATTCACAGAGTCAAACATGAGACCAACTTTTCAGATTGCGGGATTACTTCTAAGTGGTATTCTCTCAGATACACTTGTGTTAAAGCTTTCCACGACCACTTCTGAAGATGTCAAAATGGCTAAGTTTCTTGCAAAAATTGCGAAAGTGAGCATTCCTGAATACGGCACTAAATTGATAAAGTCGGGGATGAAACTCGATGGTCTTTCCATCGAAGAGATATTGAGTAGAGATACGAAACGATACGTTCTTTTTGGTAAAAATGTGATCATCGCTCAAGTCATGGTACCCTCTTTTGAGTACGATCGAGCTCATTCTGAAGAGATAAAGGAAACCGTTGAACATCTTAGAAAATCCATGGGTGTTGACTGCTTTTTCGCACTGTTTACAAACGTATTCGAGAACGCAAGTGACTTATTTGCCTCTGGTGAAAACTCTTGCTTGAGCAAATCAGAAATTCATGAGCAACCCACAAGATTAAACAACGTGATGTCAAGAAAAAAAGATTTTCTCCCCAAAATCGGATCTGTTTTGAGAAAAATTTGAATGCAAAGTTCTTTGCCATCTGATTATTCGATTCGAAAAATTCGTTGACTATAAAATGTCACTGTGCTATAATCACCTACTAACTTTAAGGAAGTGATCCAAGTTGGCGAAGTTCAGCAGGAAGCGCCTTCGAGAAAACATAACGGGTTATTTATTCATTTTGCCTGCCTTGACGGTGATGTCCGTATTCGTTTTTTGGCCAGTTGGATATTCTTTCTATCTCTCTTTTTTCAACTGGGATTATGCACATTTAAAAAGCCCGCAGTTCATAGGGTTGGGAAATTATATCACCCTTTTTCAACTTGACTCCCCTCCGCCATATCCTTTTTATGAAGCGTTGGCATATACGGCCGTCTACCTTTCTATGGCCGCTTTAATTGTTTACTCCATTTTTCTCCTTGTTGACATGATTTCTGAAAAGAAGTTCAGGCTCTTAGATACTATCTATGTTTTTGGAGTGACCATCGCTGGGTTGTTGTTAATGGGTACAACTCTCAATTTTTTACAAAAAGTGCCTTATATCTCCATTGCATTCGTGATTGCAGCACTTCTCATTGTCTTTTTCAAGAAACATTCTTTCGTTTTAAAGATGTTCGAACACACTTCTTCTTTGATGTTGATCGCCATCTTTTCATATCTGGCGTTGCGTTTTGCTTTCCCCAGTTCTTATGGGGTTTATCAGTGGCTCGATGCGATCAAAGACAACAGCGATTTCATAAAATCCCTGTGGAATACCGCGTATTACGTCATACTTTACGTGCCTGCGGATATCGTTTTGGCGCTTTTGGTTGCGCTACTTCTAAATCGTTTGGAATGGTTCAAGGCGTTCATGAGAACGTCTTATTTTATGCCATTCGTGACCTCAATAGTTGCCATAAGTCTTGTTTGGCAGTGGATATACAACGATCAGTTTGGTTTGCTCAATTATGCACTTTCGATGATGGGGTTGCCTAAAGTGGCGTGGTTGAAAAATGCGGCTTGGACGATACCAACCATAGCGATAATGTCCATATGGAAAACCATTGGATACAATGCCATCATATTCCTTGCGGGGCTTCAATCCATAGATACGTTCTACTACGAGGCAGCGGATATAGACGGCGCAACGAATCTCCAAAAGTTCAGGTACATTACATGGCCGCTTCTATCTCCCATGACGTTTTTCGTACTCATAGTTTCAAGTATAGGCGCCTTCAAAGTCTTCACACAAGTGTACGTGCTTTATCAAGCGGTGCCTGGTCCGTACAACAACAGTGGTTTGACGATCGTTTATTACATATTCAACACGTTCTATGGTAATCAGCAAATGGGGCTCGCTTCGGCTGCCGCTTACATTCTGTTCGGTATCATATTGATTTTCACACTTTTACAATTCAGGGCTGGTCGAAAACGAGTGGAGTACATTTGAGGTGAAATCATGAAGAGAAAAAACGGATTTGTTGAGTTGATATTGTACGTGGTTGCGTTTGCTGGGGCTGCCATAATGCTCATGCCTTTTGTATGGATGGTCGATACTTCTTTGAAATTACCGGAAGAGGTGCAGGTTTGGCCTCCCACCTGGACCACTGTAAATGCACTTTTTACACGACCAATAAAAACTTCCATAGATCATTCTGCCTACGCGTCTGTCAATTATGGGGCCATGAGTCTACAACAAATGCTGAGTTCAGGAGTTGGAGGAAGAGAAAAAGAACTTCCAGACGTTTTGACTTTGAAACTCGTGGGTACCCCTCCAATTCGTGGAATTTTCAATTTGAGATTGAGCGAATCCAACGGTCAAGTCAAGTACGCGACTTCTGTCAACCGTACGCGCCTTGTTTCGTTGATAAGAAAGATAGATTCCACCAAATATCCGATTTCTTTCAAAGATAAGCTCAAAAATTTGGAAGTTTTAAAAAGCAAACCCGTTGAGTACATAAAAGCTTTTATAAATCTCTTTAAATACAGCAAAAGCCCCGTGCTTTCGAGGATCAATTTCATAAGTGGGTTGACCGAATCTGCAAAGTTTTCCGATTCTTTTTTCAAAAGGTACGGACCAATATTGGCAAGAAATCCCCGACTTTTAGCAAGCAAAGGTGATTCTTCTTCTGTGCTCTCCCAAAAGAAATTTTTGAAACATTTCCTTCTCTCGGATGTGTACACGAAAGCTTCAAACGCGTTTGTGAAAAGGATTCAACGTTTCAAGAAAGGGCTTGGAACCCTGGCTCCGGATTCAAAAAACCTCTACTCAGAGATTGAAAGCTTTATAAATAAAGTTGATCTTGAAAGAATTTTAAAAGAGAAATTTGGTGGTATTTCGCCCTCATTGTCATTTATCATCAATTTTTATGAAATGAGGGCCATTGAGCCTGTAAAAGAATGGATGAATCTTTTGCGTTCTTACGACGAAATGCAACAATTCTATATTTCGTCCAAAAAGGTCGTCCTGAAAAATCCGGAAATAAGGTTTGGCTTTTTCACACAGAGAGAAAAAATACAAAACTTGAAAAATGCCATATTGAACTCCAAAATTCCGAAATACTATTCCACTTTGGCGCTTGGCATAATAAGAAAGCAGAAACTCGGTAATTTTGTGAATCTGCTGATAAAAAGAATAGGTTCAATGGAAAAATCATCGGTTTTGAAGTTGGGAGTTTCAAAAGATGAAACCGTTCTCCTTTTGGGGAAATTGTCCAACATTGTGGCAAACATGAAAATCCTTTATACATCTCTTACAAGCGAAGAACAATCGGATTTGAATGAGATGATTTCAAAAGATTCTAACAACATGGAAGTGTTTTCTCACGATATAGTTTCTACATTTGGTAAACTCCATCCAAATATGACAAGCATCATAAGCGGACAATTGGAGCAGTACGCGAACCTGGTCTCATCTTATGGGGAAAAGGCGTCAAAGCTGGAAGGATTTTTGTCAACTCTATGGGATGATCAAAGAGCCGTGACCAAGCTTACCGGCATTTTCAACAACGTTTATTACACCATGAAAGTGTTAAAAGCTCCGTCAATAGTCTCAAAAGTTCAATATTTTCCCCAGAATGGAAAGATAAAGGTATTTTTGAAAGGCATTAACAGTGTCTGGTTTTCGGATGCAAAGGTTACCACCAAAGTGAAGTTCAATTTCCAACAAGTTTTAGCGAATCTCTTTCAGAACTACGTTGAGGCATGGAATGCGGCGCCATTTGCGAGATATTATTTGAACACCGTTTTCGTTGCCACTGTGACAACCTTTCTCAGCATCGTTTTTGGGGTCATGGCCGCATTTGCGTTCTCCAAACTTCACTTCAAAGGACGTGACTTCTTCTTCATGTTGTTTTTATCGACGATGATGATACCTGGTGAGGTCTTGTTGGTGCCAAACTTCATCACGATCGTAAAATTTGGTTGGCTTAACACTTACTATGCCCTCATAGTTCCTTGGATTGCAAGCGCATTCGTGATCTTCTTGATAAGGCAAAATTTCATGAGTGTGCCAGATGAACTCTTTGACGCGGCAAAAATAGATGGAGCTTCTTCATGGAGGTTTCTGTGGACGGTTATGGTTCCACTTTCAAAACCCGTGATCATAACGGGTGCGTTGTTGAACTTTGTCGGAAGTTGGAATGCCTTCCTTTGGGTCTTGATCGTTACCAACACACCTTCAATGCGAACTTTGCCCGTTGGATTACAAAATTTCAGTAGCAACGCCGGAACGTTGTATAATCAACTGATGGCCGCTTCAACTTTTTCGATGTTGCCAATCGTTATTCTTTTCTTGTTCGCCCAAAAATATTTCATTCAAGGCATAGCGAGAAGCGGTCTAAAATAGAAAAGGAGGGCGTTCATTTTGAAAACAAAATTGTTTTTAACGGTGCTTTTGATGGCCGTTGGTGGAATGGTGTTGTTACTTTCCGGATGTTTTAACATGCAATCCACGTTGTCGTATTACTTTTACAACGAGGCGGCACCTGCAACCCCCGCATCGATAGCACAGGTTTACATCAGGGTGAAAAGAATAACGGCAAACGTGAATGTCATGAGCACCTCGGTAAACTCCACCGAAAATATTTTACAGTACAGTCCCGTAGCGATATCAACTGTTGGAAATACTTTGAACAACTCTTTATTCAATAACAACCAGATCAGCATACCTTCTCTTTCGGTCGAACTCGGCCCAATGGCCACAATAATGTACAACGATGGCCGTGAACTTTCTTTAAGAGTTGCAACGGTTGTGAAAGTAAAATTTTATGGCTACTCCAACCAACAGATGCAAGTTCAGCCTCTTCAGGTCTTAAAAGGACAGAACAAATCCGTGCTGATTGTTTGGAATCTTTCGGCTCTATCCACAACTTCCACTTCTGGCATTTGGATTCCATCAGCCATAGCTTTGGATAAAGACAACGTCGTAAAGGTCAGCGTTTCTTATCCAACGACGAATCAAAATACTTACTACAAGGCCGTGATTTCCGATGTTCCAAGTTCCTTCAAATTCAGTGCACCCGGAAAGTACGATTATATAAACGGTGCATACGATTTTGAATTGTATCCTTTCGCTTCCAGTTTTTCCACAGGATACAAGGCGGAAATCAGCATAAAAACGGCCACTCAAACTGTTGTCTCAACGACTGTAACCATCAAAGATAAAAACATCACCGTGACTTTTTAAGGCGTATGAAAAAAAAGAACAAGATCGTTGTTTTCGTGCTTTTAGGGATTGCCGCGTGGCTTGTGTACTTTGACGTGGCATCGTACGTTAATTTTAGAAACACTTACGCGGAGTATGAAAAAGTTTTGAGGAAATACAGAGACACGGAAAAAAAGCTGAATCAGCTCAATCAAGAATTGAAGGAGTTGCATTTACAAATTGCAAATGATCGTCACAACGTCTCACAAGCCGGAACGTCGACAAGTCGTTGAAGCTTTAGAATTGGCACGACGTTTGAAAGTGAGATATGTTTCAAGACGTCACCTTGTTCGGCGAAAGGGAGAAACGGTTGTGGTTGTGGAATCAAAAGGAATTTCAGCTTTAAAAGACGATAAGCGTCTTTTCTTCCATCCCTCTCTCGCAGTTATAAGAAGATCGAACATAAAGTCTGGGGAAAGAGACTATCTGATCGAATCTCTGAGTTTGAATGGAGATGAGAGTGTCCTTGACTGTACATTGGGATTGGGGAGTGAAGCGATTTTGATAGCACATTTTCTCACCAAAGGGAAGGTCGTGGGATTGGAAAAGTCCAAAATCGTCCAAATCGTTGTTGAAGATGGAATAAAGCGTGTTGACAATGTACCTAAATGGGTTGCGGAAGCTGTGAAGAGGATAGAAATTCTAAACGCTGATTACAAGGAGTATGTCAGAAGTACGAAAGAGAAATTTGACTGTGTGTACGTAGATCCCATGTTTGAGCATCCGAGTTGCAATTCACCGGCCATGGACAATCTCAGACCCTTCGTGGATAATTCAACGGTGGATGTGAGTGACTTGGAGTTTATGAAAAAAATAGCCCGAAAACGTGTAGTTGTAAAAGCTCGGTGGAACGACTCAATATTTGAAAGGTACGAGTTCAACCGTGTGATGGGGAGCCCCAAAAGTGGGATAAGCTACGGGGTGATAGAAGTTTGAAAATCCCCATACTTGCCGGTCCAACGGCGGCTGGTAAGAGTGAGTTTGCTGTTGAATTTGCCAAACGAGTTGATGGTGAAATTATATCGGTTGATTCCATGCAGATCTACAAATACATGGACGTTGGTACTTCGAAAGTAGATCGAGGAATCCGTTCTGAAGTCCCACACTACATGATTGACGTGGTAGAACCGAACGAAGAATTCAACGTCAAAAAATTCAGAGAGATGGCTTTAGAAGCTGTGGAACGGATCCTCTCAAAAGGCAAGAAACCCATTCTCGTTGGTGGCAGTGGGTTGTACATTGAAGCCATAAAGCACGGAATTTTCGAAGGGCCATCAAAAAACGAAGTGATACGAGAAAGCCTTTACGATTTAGAAAAAGAGAAGCCTGGTGCTTTGAGAAATTTACTCAAATTTGTCGATCCAGTGGCTTTTTCAAAATTCAATCCGAATGATTTGACAAGAATTGTGAGAGCTTTGGAGGTTTTTATTTTAACGGGTACTCCCATATCTTCTCTGTGGTCGAAACGTGAAAAAGACGAACGGTTTGTCTTGTTTGTGTTGTATCGTGAAAGAAAAATTTTGTATGAACTTATAAATAAAAGGGTCGATAAGATGTTAAACGAGGGTTTTTTGGAAGAGGTTTCTAACCTTATGAAAATGGGATTTTCGCCAAATTTATCAACCATGAAGTCTATTGGATACAAAGAAGTGGTAAAATACCTTAAAGGGCAAGTCAGTTTGGAAGAATGCACAGAAGAGATAAAGAAGATCACACGTCGGTATGCAAAAAGGCAATTTACGTGGTTTAAAAGGTACAAAAATGCCATATGGCTTGACCTTTCAAGGGACAGAGAGTTTCTTTTCAACAAAATAATCAAAATATTGAAATGGGGGGCTTGATATGCCAGAAAAACAGAATTTACAAGACAGACTTTTGAATTTCCTGAGGAAGCGTAAGATCGAAACAAAGATGTATTTGGTCAATGGATTTCAAGTTAAAGGATTTGTCAAGTCATTCGACAGTTACACGGTGTTGATAGAAAGTGGAAAACAACAGAATATGATCTACAAGCATGCAATAAGTACCGTGATACCAACGGAGTACGTGAGATTATCAGAAATTTCAGAAGAGCCAAGCGAAAAGAACGAAAAAGAACTTGAAAAGGGTGAAAATTGAGGAAAGCGGTACTTTTAGGGGTTACTTATAGAAAAAACAACCGAATAGAGAAAAATTTGGCTGAACTTGCCGAACTTGCAAGATCGGTGGGAATACTTCCGGTGGCGCGTTTTTGGCAAGTTCTTCGTCACCCCGTGAAAACTTATGTTGGTAAGGGCAAGCTGGAAAAGATTGCGCAATACATAACACTTTACGATGCTGATGGTGTGATAACGGATGATGAACTTACTCCTGTGCAAAAATCAAGACTTGAGAAGTTGTTGAAGGTGGAGGTGCTTGATAGGACTCAAGTGATACTGGAAGATTTTGCCCGTAGCGCCAGAACGAGTGAGGGGAAAACGGAGATTGAATTGGCAAGACTTGAATACAAATTGTCACACATCAAAGGGTCGAGGAGCGATCTTTCGCGAACGGCTGGTGGAATTGGAACAAGGGGGCCCGGGGAATCCAAATTGGAAAGTGATAGGCGTGTTGTAAGAAAAAGAATTGCACGTTTACGTTCTAAAATAAAGAAAATCGCGGAAGAACGATCGCTAAAAAGGCAGAAAAGGCTCTCTTCGATACTTCCCAAGATTTCAATAACCGGTTACACCAACGCCGGCAAGTCCATGCTTCTCAAAACGTTGAGCGGTTTTAACGTCAAAAGCGAAGACAAACTTTTTACGACTCTGGATCCGACGACAAAAAAGGTGTGGCTTGGTGAAAATGTTTTTGCGCTTTTTTCCGACACCGTGGGGTTCATTTCAAAACTCCCTCCTCAGTTGGTTAAGGCATTTCGTTCCACATTGGAAGAAGTGTTGGATGCGAATTTTATAATTCTCGTTGCAGATGGACATGATGAAGATATGGATGAGAAATTGAAGGTTTCTGAGGAAATTCTAAATCGCATAGGTGCCAACGATATACCCAAAATAACCGTGATAAACAAGATCGATGTCTGTGATAAATTGAGGATCAGAGAACTCTTGCGTGAGTATTCAAATGCGGTTTTTATATCGGCAAAAAAGAATCTTTACGTTGATGAACTCGTGAGTCGTTTGCGTGAAGAGATCACAAAAGATTATTTGGAGAGAGAAATTGAGGTGCCTTACGAAAACTGGCATGTCATTTCAAGAAAAGTTGGAATCAGAGTGATGTCATCGAAACAGGTGGATAACGTTGTAAGAGCAAGGTTGAAAATACATCCATCCTTGGTGAACAAGATCGAGGTGGAAAATCGTGTTCTTTCGTAAGAAAAAGAAAGCCGGTCCCTTTTACCCAAAGAAGGATTATTTGGTGGTTTACGTTCAAAGTAAACGTGGAAGCATTTTTAGATCTCATCTGAGAAAGGGATACGATTTTCAAATTAACTATGAGGGCGGGCCACCCATAATTTTAGATAAAGAATTTGTCGGAGACTTTCCTGAAGATAGGGTAAATGTGCATGCCGAATTCGATTCAAATTACAAGCTCATAACTTCAGAAATTCACGAAGGTCGTTTTTTAACACCTGAAGAATACGAAGAACTTTCAAGATCAAAGGAGGAAAAAAATTGAAAAAACTTTTCACGAGCGAAAGCGTAACTGAAGGACATCCGGATAAAATTGCAGATCAGATTTCGGATGCGATTTTAGATGAAGCACTCGTACAAGATCCAAAAAGTAGAGTTGCGGTTGAAACGTTTGTTATCAGGGGTGAAGTGATGGTGGGAGGACAGTTAAGCACGAAGGCTTACATTGACATTCCCACAATAGTCCGCCAAACTGTGTTGGACATTGGCTACACAAGGGCCAAATATGGCTTTGATGGTGAAACTTGTGCCGTGGTCACCGCCATTGACGAACAATCTCCAGATATAGCCCTTGGAGTTGATGAAGCACTTGAATTTAAATCTGGTGAGGAATTTAAAGATCCAATTGAAAAATTAGGTGCTGGAGATCAGGGTATAATGTTTGGATACGCTTCGGACGAAACGGAAGAGTACATGCCAATAAGCATATCTTTGGCTCACAAACTTGCAAAACAACTCACGAAGGTGAGAAAAGACAGAACACTTGATTTTTTGAGGCCTGATGGGAAAACTCAAGTCACGATTGAATTTGATGGAAACGGAAAACCCGTTGCCGTTGATGCGATAGTCGTTTCCACCCAGCACGATCCGAATGTTTCCAGAAATGATTTGGAAAACGGCATACGTGAAGAAGTCATAAATTCTGTGATACCCAAAGAATATTTCACTCCAAACACCAAGATATTTGTAAATCCCACCGGTAGATTTGTCATAGGAGGGCCCATGGGTGATACGGGATTAACCGGCAGGAAGATAATAGCCGACACTTACGGTGGGGTGGCGCCTCATGGTGGAGGAGCTTTCAGTGGGAAAGATCCAACCAAAGTGGATAGGTCCGCCTCTTACATGGCAAGATACGTTGCAAAAAACATCGTTGCCGCTGGGCTGGCTCACAAATGTTTGATTCAGTTGGCTTATGCAATAGGCGTTGCCAGACCCGTTTCCATCTTCATAGACACGTACGGAACGGGTATTGTTCCCGACATAGAACTCACCAAAATTGTCAATAAAATGTTTGATTTTAGACCCGGTGCCATAATAAGAGACCTGAATTTGTTGAGACCATTGTACAGGCAAGTTTCCGTGTATGGTCATTTTGGGCGTGACGATTTGGAACTTCCTTGGGAGAAATTGGACAGGGTTTCAGAGTTAAAAGCTGCCGTTAAATAAAAAACAGATCGCAAATCATTGTTGTTGGGGCGAGATTCTCTCGCCCCTTTTGGCTGCCAATTCCACACTTTTTTTGACAGCGGGCGTTTTAAAAACCTTGGCTGTGTCATCCAACTTTATCAACCATCCGTCTTTTTGGCGTTTTACCAAGAGGTAGAACATTTGAGGAAAATCTCCATCAACTGACAAGACTTTCAAAAGGTAGCCTTCTTTGCCTTCGTACATCCCTTTGAATTGCACTATCGAATTTGAATTCTCATCTACAAATTTGCTTTTTGAAAGTTTTTCAAGTTCATCGAGTTCCAATTTTTTCAAATGTGCATGTGGCACATTGCATCCCTCCAAAATTCTTTTCATTTCAAAATGACGTGGATGTGCGACGATCGACCACGATTTTTTTCCGAAACTTTCCCATTTTCTCCCATACTTCGTCGCTTTTATGGGCCTGAGTTGATGAACGTTAAAACTAATCCCAAGATGCTTCAAATTTTCTTTTGTCCATTCTAAATAGTTGTCATCATCGGTAACCATGACAAATTTTCCTTGGCGTTTTAAAACGGTTACCACACTCTTCAAAAACTCTTTACCCATAAGTCTACGCTTCGAATGTGAAACTTTTGGCCAAGGGATTGGATAAAAGGCGAGTACGAGGTCAACGCTTTTGTCGGGAAAGATTTCACGAATCAAAAATCTCGCGTCGCCCTTTAAAAATTTAATGTTCTTTAACCCAAGTTTGCTGGAAAGCATTGCGGCTTTTTTGCAAGAAATCTCTGAACTCTCTATTCCCAAAAAGAAATCATTCGGACGTGCCTTTGCCATGCGTGTTATCAGCTCGCCATTTCCAAAGCCAATTTCAACTATGAGATCATTCCGAATGCTCCATTTTGCCACGTCTTTTGGAGTTGGAAAAGTGATCACGTAATTTTCAAGAGACTTGATATTCCTCAAAGCTTTGGAGGCGATAGAGTTTGGCGTATATTCCATTTTTCTTCATCAGCTCCTCATGGTTTCCCTCTTCGACGATTTTTCCCTCGTTTATCACCACAATTCTGTCAACATTTCTAATGGTTGAAAGTCTGTGTGCAATGATCACTGTCGTTTTATCACGTGTAAGCTTTTGAAAGGCATGCTGAATCATGGATTCCGTTTCAACATCCACACTACTTGTGGCTTCATCCATGATCACGACTTTTGGATTTCTGACAAATGCGCGCACGATTGAAATCAGTTGTCTTTGTCCCGTGGACAAGTTAGTTCCACTTTCTCTCACATGCGTGTCCACGCCATTTGGAAGAGAAGCGACGAATTTCTCAAGATCGAGATCGTGAATTGCTTTCAAAACCATGTCTCGACTTATTTTATTATCCCACAATGTGATGTTCTCAAGAACTGTGCCTGAAAACAGCATCACCTCTTGGAGAACTATGTTGATTTTTGATCTTAACTCTGCGGTCGCGCATTCTTTTACCTCCACCTTTCCGACTTTGACACTTCCACTTGAGTAGTCATAAAGTCCGGTTAAAATGGATGATATAGTGGATTTACCTGCGCCAGTGTGACCCACTATCGCAATTTTTTCTCCATCTTTAATTTTCAACGAGATTCCCTTCAGCGCCCATTCATCCTTGTTGTAGGAAAACCAGAGATCTTTGATGACGATCTCACCTGAGGAAATATCTGCGCTTCTTTCCGGCCTT
Source organism: Mesoaciditogaceae bacterium (assembly GCA_015486145.1). GTDB lineage: Bacteria > Thermotogota > Thermotogae > Mesoaciditogales > Mesoaciditogaceae > WFSH01. Next base: position 7,826 of record WFSH01000162.1, on the reverse strand, counting down.
TTGGGAAGTGGTATGTTCAAAAGTCCACGTATCCTTTCCACTGAGACCATTGTGGACTGAAGGTTAGAAAAGTTTTGGGCTATATCGTTTATGGGTTGAAAGATCATGCCAATATACGTGATGAACGCAAAAAGGGTTCCTATTTCAACATTACCGCCCATCACCGCACGCGAACCAAACCAGATAAGTAGCGTGACCGCAAAATACCTCATGAAACTTATCATGGGTCTGAAAATCGCGTAAACGAAAACCATCTTCAGCGCTGAATGATAATAGTCGTTGTTAACTTTGTAGAATTCGTGAGATTTTTCAATTTCTTTGTTGAACAAAAAGGTTATCATCATACCACTTATATGTTCCGCCAGAAAGGCGTTGACGGCCGCGAGTTTGGCCCTCACGGTTCGGTAAACCTTTCTCGAAAAAAACCTGAACAAATAGGTGATGATCACAACTGCCAAGAAAACGGGAAGTATTATTAGGAAAAGATGAGGCTCCATGAAAAACAGGATGTACAAAATCCCAACTATGAGAAAGGTATCTTTAAATATTGATGCTATTATCTTCGAAAACATGTCGTTAAGATTTTGGGTGTCATTCGTCACGCGTGTTACAAGTCTTCCACTGATGTTTGAATCGAAGAATTTCATGGGTTGTTTTAAAATATGGTCGAAAAGTACGTTGCGTACATCGTTAACGGTTTTAATGGCTACCATCTGAGAAGTCCACATTTGGGCGTACGAAACGAAGAAGATGATCAAATAGATGATAAAGATTTCGATCGCGATCATGATCACGCCACTTATTTCCATACGCTTTATGTCTGCCATGTTGACGGGATATTCATGCCCTTTGCCTTTGATAAAAGCTTTATTTCCTTTGTGTATCAGAGTGTATTTCCCATTTCTCGAAGATATGAAATAATTTGAGCCTGAGCGCACGCTCCCTTGCGAATAAGTGCGTGTTATGGAGTAATGAGTGGGATAGAGATACATGTTTATGGCGTTTTTTGTCAAATAGGGTGGAATGAGATTCATAAAGCTTACGAACATCATGAGTATGATCGAGATGGTCAGCATTTTCCAATAAGGTTTAACACGTTTAAAAACCCATGAAAATAGCTTTAGATTCTCAAAAAAAGATACGTTGTACTCTTCTCTTTCAGCCTTGTTCGTCAACTTACCGATTTCCCGCTTTCAACGTGAAGGAGTTTTTGAAGAATCGCGATCTTTTCCCTCACCTTGGGATTTCCCTTTCGAAGTGATTCCTCTATTTTTTTGCAGGCGTACATAACCGAAGAATGATCTCTTGCAAACCATTTCCCAAGTTCGGAAAAAGTCTTGTGCATGTATTTCCTTGCAAAATACATGCCTATCTGTCTTGCGGAAGACAGCCTGGCAGTTCGCAACTTGGCATCTAACTCTGCAGGTAGCACCTCAAAAACACTTGACAGTGCCTGAAAAAATCTCTCTTTTTCGGAGTCTGCAATTTTAATTGGAATGTGTTCACCCACGACATCTCTGACCACATCTGAAATTAAGGAATTACTGATGGCCTTCTTGCTACTCTTGAAAACGAGTTTAGTTACTATTCCCTTGATGGTTCTCACATTATCGGAAGACATGGCTATCTCTTTGGCCATATCTTTTGTCAAAAGTATGCCGTTTCTTTTTGCAAAAGTTCTTGCGATCTGCATTCCGGTTTCCACGTCGGGTTCATACACTTTCACCACGAGGCCCATTTGAAAACGTGAAACCAAGCGAGGCTGAAATTCGGAAAGTTGCGTGGGTGTTCGATCGCTACACAGAACTATTTGTTTGGAATGCTCTATCAAATGGTTAAGAGTGTGAAAAAGTTCTGATTGTATGCCATTTTTCCCCATTAAAAACTGTATATCGTCTATCATGAGCACATCTATTTTCTCCCGAAAGTCTTTTCTGAATTCTTGGGTCGTTCCGCCTCTGATAGCCATAACGAGATCGTTCATGAATTTCTCGGCGGTAACGTACAACACGCGCACATCTGGTTCATTTTTTAACAGATAATTTCCTATGGAATGAAGGAGGTGTGTTTTTCCAAGTCCGACCCCACCATATACAAAAAATGGGTTCATCTTACTCAGATCTTTTGCAACCTCCAGTGAGCCATCGTAAGCTTCCTCGTTGAATGGACCGACGACAAAATTTTCGAAGGTGTACTCCTTGTTGAATTCGCTAAAAACGACCGGGCGCTTCCTGACCAAACGTTCTTTTTTTTCGACTTTCGTTTTGAAAGAACCATCAGATATTTCATCTTTTATCACGTAGGGGACATCTCTTCCGAAAACTTCTCTTATGGCTTCTTTAAATTGTTTGTCGTACTTTTGGCTAAGCCAATCTTTTATGAAAATATTCCCAACGATAAAAGTGATCAACGTATCAGTCACGGATTTCACGCTGAAAGTTCCAAACCACATTTCCCACGATTTTTTAGATATCTTGGATTTTAAAGCGGCCACGATTTCATTGTGCACTTTCATTCCCGACCCTCTCTGTTTTTAGGAAGAATTGAAAACCCATTTCTATGATACCAAAAAAAGGCTCAAGGGTTTGCGAAATTATTGTAAAGATTTATGTACCCATCTCTCTTTCAATCTGTTGAATCCTGAAAAGCCTGTAGTACAGGCCTTTTTTCCTCATAAGGTTCTCGTGATCACCGGACTCCACAACCCTTCCTTTATCCATCACAAAGATCGTGTCACTCTCTTTGATCGCGGCCAAATTATGGGTGATTACGATGAGTGTTACGTTGCTCAATTGATAGCTCAGATCTTTCAATATCATGGATGCAGTTTCAGAATCCACAGCTGACAACACGTCATCCAATATGACTATACTTGCATTTTTGAAGATCCCTCTTGAGAGAGTCAGACGCTGTCGTTGTCCACCTGACAAAGTCACACCTCGCTCTCCTACAAGTGTGTCGTATGATTTATCGAACTTAACAACTTCTTCATGAAAATGCGCAATCTTGGAGGACCTTTTCACTTTGTTAAATGGGACCTTTTCAACTCCAAAAGCGATGTTTTTCGCAATGGTGTTGCTGAACAAAAATGTATCCTGTGGAACGAGTAACACGTGTGTTCTCAAGCTGTCAACTTTTATGTCGTTGATGTCTATATCATTGTAAAATATATGCCCTTTCTCCACGTCGTAGAGTTTTACCAAAAGCTTTGCAAGTGTCGATTTTCCACATCCCGTTCTACCAACAATGGCAACTTTTTGCCCGGCATGAACAACCATGTTGAGCCCGCTCAACATTGCGTTTTTTCCATAAGAAAAATTCAACGATTTCAAAGTCAAAGTGTTGAAAGAATCCGGGAATTCCAAGCCATCTGGATTTGCCTCTGGCTCTCGCATAATAGCCGTTAATCTCTCCAGAGAAGCTCTGCCACGCTGTAAAACGTTAACCACGGACCCAAGAGCTATAAATGGCCACACGAGCATGCCCAAATAGGAGATAAAAGCGATGAAACTCCCCAAGCTCACCGTGCCATTTATAACCATTCGCCCGCCGTAAAACAGCGCTATGGAAGTTGTAATTGCCGCTAAAAAGCCAATGATCGGATCGAAAACGGCAGACACTCTGAGTAAAGAAATGTTGTTTTGAACGAAGCGATCGCATTCTTGAGCAAAAAGCCCCTCGAAGTTTCTTTCCACTCCGTAAGCTTTTATGGTCTTAACGTTGGAAAAACTCTCCTGTGCGCGGTTGCTAATTAAAGAAAAAGATCTTTGGACCTTCTTGAACCTTCTGTGGATCTTTCCACCAAATGCCCAAGATGCCAAAGCCACAAATGGAATGGGGATAAGTGAAAGGAGAACCAGTTGATAACTCACGGTTGTAAGCATGCCAAAAAAAACGAAAGCGGTCATCGCCACGGCATCGGTAGACATTATCACCCCTTGACTTAAAGTTGCACGCACGGCCATAATATCGTTGGTGAAATATGCCATGAGATCGCCAACGCCTCTGTGATCAAAAAAAGATATCGGAAGCCTTAACAGTTTCTCAAACAGTTTTTGGTGGGCATGCCTTTCAAATTTTCTCGCACCGCCTATGATCAAGATTCTCCAAAAAAAACGCCCGATCATCACACCCGCCGCTATGGCTAAAATGGCTATGGTATAGTACAAAATCATTTTCATGTCTACAGGGCTTTTCGTTAATTGATTGACAGTTTTGCCAATCAATTTGGGAACCAGAATTTGAAGATAATCAATGGCTATTAAAAAAAGTACTCCCAGCGCATATCTCAACCAGCTGCGCTTCAAAAAATCTTTCATCAAAGTTCTATCACCTTGTATTCCATATTCTCGGGATCAAGCAACACACAAGTGGCTTTGCCGGTTAGATATCCACAGCTTTCACCGGGGTTGATAGCCAAGGTTTTGCCATGAGTCTTTATGGCGAGCCTGTGAGTGTGACCAAAAAAAACGAAATCGTATTTCTGAGATTCAAGTGCGGGATAAAGTGCGCGTGGTTCGTGCATGAGGTATACCTTTTTGCCTTGAAACGTAACCCAATTTGGAGATCTCAAAATCTGTCCATTCGCTCGCTTTTGCACGAAGAGACGATCTCCATCGTTGTTACCAAAAACACCAAAAAATTTGTACTCATTGCTCAAGAGAATCGGAATGACAAAGGGGGATACAAAATCCCCAAGGTGAAAGAGGGCATCAATATGAGCCTCATGTGCAACGTTTACGGCACGCTTGACTTTTTCAATATTATCGTGAGAATCGGAAATTATCATCCACACAGTTTATCGACCTCATTTCTTATAAATTCTTTCACCGAACAACTTTGTCCCTATTCTAACGATATTAGCCCCTTCCTCTATGGCCACTTTGTAAGAATTTGACATTCCCATGGAAAGATACCTCATTTCAACATTTGGAATGTTCAATTCCTTTATCCGATCGAAGATACCCTTCGTAACCTTAAAATACGGTCTGAATTCTTCAGCCTTTCCCATTCGTGGGCCCATCGTCATAAGGCCGAGAATTCTTATGTTTTTCAAAACGGCTATTTCCCTTATCACCTTTTCCACATCTTCAGGCATAACACCTGATTTTTGTGGCTCTTTCCCGCTGTTAACTTCGATCAGCACAGGCATGATCCTGCCAATGCGTCCACAACGCTTATCGAGTTCTTTGGCAAGTTCGACGGAATCCACCGTTTCTACCATGTCAAAAATACGAATAACCTTGTTTATCTTGTTTTTTTGCAGATGTCCTATGAAATGCCATTCTGCCTTCTCTTTGACACTTTTAAAAGCTTCTTCTGCTTCCTGTACGTAATTTTCCCCTATAATTTCGATTCCAGCTCTTATGGCTTCTTCAATTTCTTCAGCTGTCCGAGTTTTTGCAGCTGCAACCAGTTTTACACCTTCTGGAAGTTCTTGAAGTATTTTCTTCACATTTTCCGTTATAGAAGACATTTTTTTCACCTCCACTTCTTGCCTTTCAACGATCGATAAGTCTCGAACGTTCGAGAGCACAAAACACAAGAAATCGAGAAAACAGAAAAGCTTTAAGAAATTTTCTTTGGTGCCAAAATTCGTGGATATACCATGTTCGATCGCATGCCTGTTGAGATCGTGATCGGTATCATCGTAAATGGAAAATTTTACCCACTTGTAAAACGGCACTTCGTTGTTTTCAGTGATGTGGGTAATGATTGTCCTCATGACCGATTCGACGGTGACGAATTTTCTGTTTTGGATTTTTATGAGTTCCTCCATTTCATTCTCTGCGGGATTGCTCCAAACGAGAAAATCCCATACCACGCCTTCTGTTTGCGGTATGAGACCATAAATGGCAAGTTCCAGTTCATTTCTTGAATAAGCTTCTATCACCGATTTCAAGATCTTCTTGCGTTTGGAAAAATACCTGAGTTCAAACCAACTTTCGACGATATTTCTTATCTCCGAATTGCTGAGTTTCCTTGAAAGCACCTGAAGTATTTCTTTTGGTGATGCGGATGACGTTTTTTTTAGTTTGATCTTGGAGCTAACATTTGGAGAAAGGAACCATCCCAATTTTGCCATCTTTTGCACAACTTGGAATGTTTCTTCTCCAAGCGTTTCTCTGTATTTTAGCAAAGCACCGTTGAGCTTATCCATAAACCCTTCTTTCCATCTTTCGACGGCACTTTGCCATCTCCGTTCAGATTCGTTGCTTCGTTTAACCCTTAGGGCATTTCTAAAAGAGTTGTAAAATGGTTTGCCTTCCTTGGGCTTGTAAAGATCATCGAACCCATTCGCTTTGGCAAAGGAAAAAGACAAAGCCCTCAAATTTTCTTCACGGATCTTATCAAGAGTATCTCTGGAAATCTCTCCAATCACCAAACGTTCCACTAAAGAATAAAAAAACGCTTTGGCTTTCTTCTCCACATTTGCCTTGTTAAAGGCAAAATCATCTATTCTCAGTTCAACGGTGAATTCTTTAAGGTTTGTCTTCCAAATGGTGAGCAAATTACTTAACCTCCCCCACCATTTTACTACAAAAACAGTTCGTTTGGTATGCTAACATTTTTGGATCTTTGAAAACTTTTTCCTCTAAAATGATATAATTTAAACGAATTTAGTGGAGGTGGAGTTTGTTGATCACGACGATACTTTTCTTGGTTTTGGTGATAATGTTCGTAACATTTTTATACGCTTACAGACACAGAACACTTGCAAAAATGAGTTTGAGAAATGCCATAAGAAGAAAGATCGCCATGTTACTCATAGTGGCAGGATCTCTGACGGGTACCGCCTTCATAGTAGGTTCTTTCGTGATCAACGATTCTTTTCAGAACTACATGTATTCAGGATTGCGAAACAACGTTGGACGAATTGATGAGGTGATCACACCTAAATCCATTAATTTTAACCCCAAACAACTGGACGCCATCACCGGCGCACTCTCCAAATCGAATTACGTGGATGCCGTCTTGCCGGTGGCTGTAAAAGATACGGTTGCGGTGTTGAAAGGCAAATTACGATCTTTCGATCCGCATGCAATATCTTTCGTTTCTTTCATAGGTGTAGATCTCAAAGCATTGCGAAAATTTGGAGAAGGCCACAATTTTCCAAACGTCAACCTCACCGGTAATGAGGTTGTTATCGGTCAAGCTCTTGCAAATGCTCTCAATTTAAAAGTTGGAGAAACTTTTCAAGCTCTGAGTAGCCCACTGCAGTTTTTCTTTGGCGTTCCACCGACTTTTAAAATCGTTGCCATTGTTCCACAAAAAGGCATTTTGGGGTACAAAGGAACGAGGGGATTTACGCTTCCAATATTCCTAAGTCTTGAACAGGTTAAACATTTTTTTGGAACCAGTTACAACCAAGTACTCGTGGCAAACAGAGGAAATTACCTAAGCGGAGCGCGATACACCAAAAAAGTGGATGAAATTGTCAAAAGGGCCGTTGGCGACACGGTTAAGATCGACAACATAAAAGCTAACCAGATAAGAAGCATAGAAAACGGACAGATTGGTAAATTGTTTCTCTTGCTGAGTAGTTTTGCCATATTGGCCGGCGCGCTTTTGTTGGTCAACATTTACACCATGCTTGCGGATGAAAGAAAGAGCGACTTAGGCACTCTGCGTGCGATAGGATTCTCGAGAAGAAAGATAGAATTTATACTCTATTTCGAGGGTTTTATTTATTCAATTGTAGCCGCTTTCATAGGGAGTTTTGTGGGGATATTCGTGGCGTGGTTGATGATAAGCAAGTTTTCAAATTTGTTGTACAACATGAGTAGCCAGCTCAGCGATATAATGAGCATACAGAATGCAACGTT
>WFSH01000161.1 GCA_015486145.1 Mesoaciditogaceae bacterium | reverse complement strand
GAAAAAAAGAGTTTCTAACATGAACAAACAACGTTGACGATCTCTTCACCGATTCGCTCTTTTATTGGAGTCTTTGACCACAGTGTCATCCTGAAAGTTCCGTGGGAACTATTCAGGACCTCCAAGCAATTAACAAGGTGAATCGAGATCAGAATGACACAAAAAACAGAGCTGTAAAAAGTTAAACAGAATTTGAATCTATGTCATTGCCAGAATAGTTTGAATTTTTTATTATTACTCTTCCATTGTTGGTAATTTTACGGATGTTTGACGGAATTTCTACTTCAAAAGATTTTAGGCATTCAATTATGAGATCTGTTGGAAGAGAAGTTATTACCCACAGATCCGAAATGTCCACGGCGTTTCCTTTTTTTATAGGGGCTTGTTCAATGGCCGATTGAATGGCTTTAACATATTTTTCCATTAAATCTTCTTCCATAACTTTTCATCCTTTCGGTTTTATCGGTGCTTCATGGCTGTGTGCTTTGATTGCAAGCTTTTGAGTGTCTCGCGAGCCAATTTTAACAAATCGTTCCTCTTGTTCGAAACTTCTAAAGTGAGAACCTTTTTCCAAACTTCGATCATTATAATTGAAATTTCGCGCCCATTTGCACCAATTGAAATTATATCTTGAGGTGTCACGGCAAGTTTCAGATGTATGTATCTTTCAACCAGATCACTGTTCAAATTGAAAAGTTTCAGGATGGAAATTAAACACTCAACTTCACTTTCGGTTATTTTTACAGTCCACTCGAATTTTGTCCACTCCAATTCTTCTAAAAACCCAACCAAGCGATTTGTCCACCTGATCAAACGTTTTGGAGGAAATACCTCGTCAACGAACTTATCAAAACATGCTCGTTTTTTTCTAAACAATGCCGGCCATCTGCAGTATGGTTTCAAAGAAGCGATCATGGACGCATTCTCCAAGGGTATGGAGAAAAATTTGTTGAAATTTATCTCCAACGCAACCTTTGCGGCCTTTCGAAAATACGGACCTTCTATGAATTTTTTCAACGGTGGGAAAATGCGTTCACGTGCCGTCTTTTTATTTATGCTCTCAACGGCATTTTTCATGGCTTGCATCGTATCATGTTCCACGTTGAAATTGTACTCCGAAATAAATCTTAAACCCCTTACAACACGAACGGGGTCTGATAAAAAATTCTCGTGAGGTTTTAAGGATTTTAAAATACCCGCTTTAAGATCGCTCAATCCACCGCACGGATCAACGAGTTCTTCAGTAGAAAGCATTCCATCTTTTTTAACAGGTAAAGCCATGGAGTTGATCGTGAAATCTCGACGTTCCAGATCTTCCATTAATGAAGAATAATACGATATGTCATACTTTTTGCCTTTTAAATAAACTCCAACAGTTTGACCGTTGTTTGATTCGACAAAAGTTTTTAAACTGATTTTTTCGAGCGGTGTGGTGGTTATCAGATCGTATTCTTTTGGTTCAAGCCCGAGCATGAGGTCCCGTACCGCTCCTCCAACAAGATAGAGATTTTCAAGAGAGGAAGCCAAAACATTAGGAATTCTTTTCAATTTTCTATTTCCATCATTATTTCTTTTATCATCGCTTCAGCACTTGCCATGTTGGTTGCAAGTGGAACGTTGTGAACGTCACACACTCTTAACAAAGCAGAGACGTCAGGCTCGTGTGGCTGTGCGGTAAGAGGATCCCTTAGAAAAAACACGTAATCTATTTTAGAAGATGCTATCATTGCGCCGATCTGGAGATCACCGCCCATTGGACCGGAGAGCATCTTATTCACATTCAATTTCAGTTTGTCTTCTATAATACTTCCCGTTGTATGAGTGGCGTAAAGTTCGCATTTTGAAAGTATTTCCATGTTTTCTTTAACAAACATGATCATATCGATTTTTTTCTTGTCATGTGCTATCAGAGCAACACGTGGAGTCTTCACGTTTTTTCTCCTTTTCGTCCAACTTGTTTGAGGAATGGAGCTTTTATCATCAACAAATTTTACCATATCTTTTGCGATATCCCCCAACGGATCTCTTCAAAACGAAATTCCGGCTCGGTGGCCGGAATGACCATTTTTCACGACCAAAGCGACAGCTGCGATGAGAGGCACAGGATGTGCCGAGAAAGCGAATCTAACAGGATGTTAGTATGCAGCGTGCTCTGTTTTTTGTGTCATTCTGAACTTGATTCAGAATCTCGATCCACCTTGTTAGTTGCTTGGAGATCCTGAATAGTTCCTACGGAACTTTCAGGATGACG
>WFSH01000160.1 GCA_015486145.1 Mesoaciditogaceae bacterium | reverse complement strand
GTTGATCCAAGAGAAGTAAATTTTGATTCACCATCCGCATTTGATTTTGATCTGTTTTTTGAGCACCTCAAGTCACTCAAAAATGGTGATTTTATAGAAGTTCCGTCTTACAGCTTTGTCACTTACAGGCGTGATCCAACTAAAACAACGCGAATTGAACCAAAAGAGCTTATCATCATTGAAGGTATACTCGTGCTTTACAGAGAAGACATAAGGAAACTTTTTGATCTGGCTATTTATGTTGACGAAGATGGAGATGAGAGACTTATTCGGAGAATAGAAAGAGATACCAAAGAGCGTGGACGTTCCATTGACTCAATCATATCTCAATACAGAAAATTTGTGGCGCCCGCTTTTAGAAGTTTTATAGAGCCCCAAAAATACAATTGCGATATTATTTTGCCACGTGGTGGGGAAAATGAAACGGGGCTTTCGATCATAATGAACGCTTTGGAAAAAATGGCAAATTTCAAACGATAAAGTGTTTTTTCCAATAACGCACGCTCGGTCACCTGTTTATAAGCACTTCACTTTCTCAACACGTTCTACGTTTCACAATGTTGTTCTCGGGGATCCCGGATCAACCCAAGAGAGTGAACGGTGATGGGTGAGTAGTGAGTGGTGAACAGTAAACAGTGATGAGTGAGTAGTGAACAGTGAGAAGTGAACAGTAAATAGTGATGGGTGAACAGTAAATAGTGATGAGTGAAGAGTGAGAAGAGCTGCTTGTGGTAAAATACGTTGGTAAGGCTTAATCTCGGAAAGCAAATTTTGAAAGGAGCAATTTGAAGTGATTTCGACTGTGACGATGAAATGGAATGGAAATTTTTTAGAACTCATAGATCAGAGAAAACTCCCGAGTGTTGAGGAGTATGTGAGATGTACGAATTCAGATTGTGTCGCTCAAGCCATAAAAGATATGATCGTACGTGGAGCTCCTGCTATTGGTGCCTCTGCCGCTTTTGGATATGTTTTAGGAGCTGTTGAAAACAAGGAACATTTGACGATTGAAGCAATGGAAAGGGTGAAGGAGAAATTAGCCTCTACGCGCCCGACGGCCGTCAATCTCTTTTGGGCGTTGGAAAGAATGCATTCTAAGTTTCTTTCTGAAGTTGACAACGAAGAGCGAGAAGATGTTTTGAGGATTCTCAACGAAGAGGCAGAACGCATAGCGAATGAAGATGTTGAAGTGAACAAGCAAATGGGAATGTACGGACAAGAATTGCTGCCAAAAAGTTCCACGGTTATTACACATTGCAACGCTGGAGCCCTTGCAACGGTCGATTATGGAACGGCTTTGGGCGTCATTCGTGCTGCGGTTGAGCGTGGGAAAACGGTACATGCGTACGTTGATGAAACGAGACCTTATTTGCAAGGGGCAAGATTGACGGCATGGGAATTGTTAAAACTCGGTGTTGATACAACTCTCATATGTGATAACATGGCTGGATGGGTCATGAAAACTCGAAAAGTTGATGCGGTCATCGTTGGAGCAGATAGAATAGCAGCCAATGGGGATACGGCAAACAAAATTGGTACGTATTCGCTTGCCTTGCTTGCAAAGAAACACGGTGTTAAGTTTTACGTTGTGGCTCCTGTTTCCACAATCGATACGGATATATCTAACGGTATTGATATTCCCATAGAAGAGAGATCTCACACGGAAGTAACTGAAATTCACGGCTTTAGGATAGCACCGGATGGCGTTGGCGTTTACAATCCGGCCTTCGATGTAACTGATGCAAAACTTATAGATGCCATAATTACCGAACGGGGCGTTTTGAAATACCCTTATGTTGAATCCATTGCCAAAGTCGTGAAATAGAAATGTGAATTTTTGCTTTGTCGGTGAAAAGGAGGTTTTGTCCATGCGTGTTAACCCGACTGGCAACAATCCTTCCCAGGAAATAAGAGAAAAAAAAGGCAAAAGAGTTTCAGGTTCTCATGGAAGGTATTCAAAGATCGCGGAAAAGGGATTTATGGATTTCTTGAGTGAAGAAGAGGAAAAGGATCTTGATGTTTTGATGAATGAAATTTTGGAAAGTGGGAATGCTTTTTCTCGCTCTCCTTCCGAAGAGAATCTGAACGATTATAAAAAAAAGATAAAAGAATTTTTAAAACTCGTTGAGAAAAGGCTTTACACGATGACGCAATTATCATCTATAGAGTCTAAAAAGGCCAGATTGTATTTTATAGTGGACAAGGTTAATTCAGGTTTGGAAGAGATGTCAAAGAAAATTTTTGACTCGGAAAGATCGACAATTTATTTTGCATCAAAAGTTGGGGAAATAAACGGCCTTTTGATGGATTTGTACAGATGAGAGAAGAAATCTCCAAATTTACGAATCGAGTGGCAAAACTTGTGGGTTCACAATCTGCAGCAAGGCTGATCTTAAAGGTTGGTGGGAATCTGATAAAAAAAAGATTTCTAACGTTACTTTTGGAACTCGTGGAAGAAAAAAATTCTTCTTTCGATCAAACTTGGTTGAACCGGGATGAAGAAACGATAAACGTGGGTGATGTGAGAAATTTGGAAGAGTTTTTGAGGTATCCACCATCGTTTGCAAAGCACAAATATGTCGTAGCCAGTGAAATTTCCAGTGCAACTCCAGAAGCCATCTCGGCTTTGCTGAAGATCACGGAGGAGCCACCCAAATACGCAGTTTTTATCTTTTTTACAAATTTTCCATCGAGGGTTATTTCCACCATCAGAAGTCGTTTCACGATACTTTTTGTCAAATTTGATCCGTTGTCGCTCATTTCCAAAGACGTGTTGGAAAAGATAAAAGATCCCATGATTGAGGCACTTGTCAAAGATTCTCCGGATGCGGCTGTTTACGTTGAGAAGCACTTGAAAGAAGTGGAAGAGACGGTAAGTGGTGGAAAAGACTTTGCAAGCATTTTAGAAGTCTTTTTAAATGGATTGAAAAACGGAGTACCTGATTTTGTGCTTTCGATCGTGGCTGAACAACTGTTGTTGGCAATCGGTAAAAAAGAAATTCCGTACGTTTTTCAAAAACTAAGATATGTTGCGGATTCCAAAAGTCTTTCGAGAGTCTCAAAGCTGTTTTTTAACGCGGCGTTTGTGCTTGTGGAAGATATCATCACGTTGAAAAAAACGGCATATTGGAAGGGCATAAAACGAAAACCTTACATTCCAAAATATCTCGAAATGAATGTTCCAACAAGGGAGTTTATAGATTGGATGTTTGAGGTGTACGATGCCAATGTAAACCAAGATCTTTCATTGTTTTTGTTGTTCTCTCGTTTTGCCCTTTTTAAAAGGAAGTGAAGTATGTTGGGTGTTTACGGTGTTTCATTTGAGAAGGTGGGAAGAATATACAAGTTTTCATACGAGGACGAGCTTGTAAGGGGAGAAAGGGTGATAGCTGAGGGCGAATTTGGAATAGAAATGGGAAACGTTGTGAAAAGGTTCAGCGATGCCGAAGAAGTGGAAAAAGCTATAGTCAGAAAAGCAACCATTGCGGACGTGCAAAAGTACGAACAAAACAAAAAAGAAGCAAAGATTGCTTTGGATATTTCCAAAGAAAAGGTTATTGAACACAGCCTTCCGATGAAAATGCTGAGAGCAAAGTATGTTTTTGATCGATCAAAGTTGATCTTTTTTTTCTCGGCAGATGGGCGAGTGGATTTTAGGGCTCTGGTCAAAGATTTGGCTTTGACTTTCAAAACGAGAATAGAACTCAGACAGATTGGTATAAGAGATGCGGCAAAGTTGGTTGGAGGAATAGGTATGTGCGGTATGCAAACGTGCTGTTCAAGGTTCGAGAGAGATTTTAAAAGCATAACCCTTAAATATGCAAAAGTTCAACAACTGATGATAAATC
>WFSH01000159.1 GCA_015486145.1 Mesoaciditogaceae bacterium | reverse complement strand
TTTATCCATCTTACGATTCAAAAAAATGAGATACGCTCAAACACTCGTCCTTGAGTGTTTCGCTTTCTCGGCACGTCCTGTGCCTTCCAATCTCATTTTTATGAATCTCCAAATGGAGAGCTCATATGTCCTGACAGTACTTCGAGGGTGCTTGTTCTTTTACTTGATAACAAGGTATTTTTGAATGACTTTGATCAAATTTACAAGAACAGACAGAATAGAGAATTGTCATGTTTTACTCACACAAAAATGAAAAGATCCATCCTTATCTATCAAGTATACCATCAAGTCAATATGTGTTAACATATTAGAAAAAGGAAGTGATGCCATGAAAGAAGCAGAAAAATTTTTAAGGAAATTGGAAATTCACAAGGGGAAAGTAGCAGTTTTAACTGGTGCCGGCATAAGTACCTCAAGCGGTATTCCCGATTTTAGGTCTCCAACTGGCATATACTCGAAATACGATCCGGAAAAATTGTTTGGCTTGGATAACTTTGTGAAAAACCCATCTTACTTTTACAATTTTGCCGTTGAATATCTTTTTGTCATGAAAGAGGCAAAACCTAATTCTACACATTTCATGCTGAAAGAGCTTGAAAAACTTGGTTTTATAAAGGGGATAATAACTCAAAACATAGACATGTTACACGAAAAAGCGGGATCGCGAAATATTGCAAATGTGCATGGCAGTTTAAAAAGTGGACATTGTCTTTCTTGTGGAAGAGTTTTTTCGCTGGAAGAGATGGAAAAGAGATCTTTGGAATCCACAGACAGAGTGGCACGATGTGATTGCGACGGATTGATAAAGCCAGACATCGTTTTTTTTGGAGAAACCTTGCCAGAACGTGAAGTGAAGATGGCTTATGACATGTTGGAAAACTCTGATGTAGTTGTGGCGATGGGAACCACTTTGGCTATTTACCCAGTTGGGGCATTTCCACAGATTGTTTTGAAAAGAGGTGGAGAGCTTGTGATAGTGAACGGTGGACCAACTTCTCTTGACTCAGTTGCAAGTGAGATTTATCGAGTATCTCTTGAGGATTTTTCAAAAAGAGTCCTTGATATGTTGAGAAAAACGGAAAGTGAATAGCGATGAGAGTTGCCATTGTTGGATTGGGACAAATAGGTGGATCGATGGCGTTAAAATTACGTGATCTGGGATTGCAACCCGATCTTTTCGACCTTGATCCTAAAATTTGTTCTCTTTTAGGTGGGAGATGTGAAGAATTCGAGGGTGAAGGGTACGATCTGGTTGTTTTGGCACTTCACATTCCCGTCTTGCTCAGAGTTATGGAGGTGCTGCCTCCAAACAATCTTTATCTTGATACGGCTTCCGTAAAGTCTCAAGTGGTTGAAAAAGCCAAGAAAATCGGCCTACGGTTTGTTGGAGGTCATCCGATCGCTGGAAACGAGCTTACAGGTCCAGAATCGTGGGATTCAACACTTTTTGAGAGACGACCTTTTGCCTTGGTAGATGTGAATTGCACCGAACAAGACAAAGAGCTTGCTGAAAAATTCGTCATTTCATTGGGAGCGTCGTGCTTTTGGATAGATTCAAAAATGCACGATTTAGCCCTTGCTTATACAAGTCATGCCTTGTATTTTGTATCCGTCGCTCTGAAAAATATTGGGAAACCTTACGAAGACCTTGCTGGTCCTGGGTATTCTTCAATGACGAGACTTGCAAAGCAAAACCCAAAACTCGCCGAAGTGTTTGCAAAGTACAACGGGAAAAACACGTCGGTTGCACTCAGAAAAATAGCAGATGAAATTTTAAAAATGGCGAATGAGGTGGAAAAATGCGAGAATATGGAATAGTTGGAGAGCATCTTTCACATACTTTTTCGCCAAAGATATACAACATGCTTTTCAAGCGACACAATCTGAAAGCTGTTTATAAAGTTTTGGAGATTTCAGAAAATACTTTTGATTTTATCGTTGGGGATGTAACGAAAAATTTAAGCGGTTTCAACGTGACAATTCCGTACAAGTCAAAAATAATGGGATATTTAGATTCAGTATCTCAAGATGCCATGGAAATAGGAGCGGTAAACGTCGTAGATGCTGAAAAGAGAGGTTTTAACACGGATTGGAAAGGATTCATGAAGAGTTTGAAAGACGTAAAACTCGATGGAAAGTACGCGCTCGTTTTGGGAGCTGGTGGAGCGGCAAGAGCGGTGTGTTATGCACTTAAAAATATGGGATTGGAAATTTACATTGTCAATCGCACCAGAGAAAAAGCCGTGAGCTTGGCTCAAAAGTTTGATGCAAAAGTTGGAATGCCCGATTTCTCAAAGGTATCAATAGTAGTTAACGCAACTCCCTTGGGAATGTATCCAAATGTTGGAAGTAGGCCGGAGATAGAGCTTTCAAAATTTTCGAGAAAATGTGTTGTTTATGATCTCGTGTACAACCCAAGACCGACAAAATTTCTAAAAGAAGCTCGTTTGCTTGGTTTGAGAACGATGGATGGATTTGAAATGCTCATTCAACAAGCGATTTTGAATTTGAAAATATGGTCACTTGATGAATTGGTGGATGATCTTGTAGCAAAGAGAGATTTTAAGCAGTTGACAAAATGGTTTCAAAAGTGTAGAATTGAATAAATAAGTTTTCTTCAAAGAAATAAGGGATGAGTATGGAAATAAATGAAAGCACGATTGTGAATTACGGTTACTATTATTTCCGCACCCGGTTTGTGGAGTGTGGGATGTAGTTTTGCACTGAATTTACCACAAATCGGGGATTCCAGAAGAGGAATCCTCGATTTTTTATTTTTATAAAAAAGGAGATGGTTGGTGGTGATAGTCGTGTTAAAACCGGGCAGTACCGAGGAAGATGTCGATAAGGTTGTGGAGCTTGCTAAAAAGTTTGGATTTGACGTTAACCTATCCAAGGGGGCGGAGAAAACCATCGTGGGGATCATAGGAGACAGTGTTTACGAAAGGCGTGGGGCTTTTGAGTCTCTAAACTGTGTTGAAGAAGTGATAGCAGTTTTGAAGCCTTTTAAGCTCGTTTCGAGGGAATTTCATCCACAAGATACCATTGTGGACATTGACGGAATAAAAATAGGCGGGAAACATTTTGAATTCTTTGCCGGGCCTTGTGCCGTGGAGTCAATGGAACAAATGGAAAATGAGGCAAAATTTTTGTCTTCTCTTGGGGTGAAGATATTGCGTGGAGGGGCGTTCAAACCGAGAACTTCGCCTTACTCGTTTCAAGGACTCGGAATTAGAGGTTTGGAAATTCTCAAAGAAGTGGCAAACAGATATGGTATGAAAGTGATAAGCGAGATGGTGGCGGCAGAAGATTTTGATGTTTTCGAAAAATACGTCGACATCATACAGGTTGGTGCTCGCAACATGCAAAATTTCAGACTTCTCGAAAAATTGGGGAAATCAGGGAAACCGATCTTCTTAAAAAGGGGATTTATGTCGACTGTGGAAGAGTGGTTGCTTGCCGCTGAATACCTTTTTCATCACGGTAATGACAAGATCATACTTTGTGAGAGGGGTATAAGAACTTTTGAAAAATATACCAGAAATACGCTGGATATATCGGCCGTTCCCCTGGTTAAAATTTTATCTCATCTCCCGATCGTCGTTGATTTAAGCCATTCTACCGGGCGCCGTGACCTCATCCCGCCTTTGGCAAAGGCCGTGGTGGCTGTCGGCGCCAATGGAGCCATGGTAGAAGTTCATCCGGATCCAGAGAAAGCCCTTTCCGATGGGCAACAGAGCTTGAACTTTCAAGAGTTTGAGAAAACGTACAAAACGAGTATGAAAATTTACAAGATGCTTGGGGTGAAAGCATGAAAATCAAGCCTTCGAGAAAAATTAGAGGTGTGGTTGCCCCACCATCGGATAAATCCATTACCCATCGAGCGTTGTTTTTTTCGTCTATTTCGAACGGAAACTCTACCATATTTACTCCACTTTATTCGGAAGATACCATGAGAACCTTGAATTTTGTGGAAAGTCTTGGAGTCAAGATCGAAATTTCCGGTGGGGTGTTACATGTTAAACCGCCTTCCAAACTACACGAACCTACATCTCCGATCGATTGCGGAAATTCCGGAACTACCGCAAGAATTGGTATGGGTTTGTTGGCACGTGAAACATTTTTTAGCGTGTTGTACGGGGATAAATCGTTGTCAAAGCGACCTATGAGAAGAGTCGTTGAGCCGCTAAGCTTGATGGGAGCAAGATTTGATGGGAGGAATGGGGGTTCAAATCTTCCCATATCGGTTCGTGGAGGACATCTGCACTCAATCAGTTACACCTCATCGGTTTCAAGTGCCCAAGTTAAATCCTCATTCATTTTTGGTGCGCTTAACGCCGATGGAATTTCGTCATATGTCGAGCCGAATCAAAGTCGAGATCACACCGAAAGATTCCTTTCTCAATTTGATTTGGTTAAAGTTGAAGGGAGAGAAATAAAAATACATCCGGGTTTTGTCCCCCACTTTAAGATCAAAGTCGTGGGAGATTTTTCGTCGGCGGCTTTTTTTGTGGTGCTCGGAGTCATTCATCCAAATTCACATTTGGAAATCAAGGATGTTGGTTTGAATCCCACGAGAACGGGACTTTTGAAGATTCTAAAAAAAATGGGAGCAAATGTGGAAATCACAAAAATGGTAGAGGATGTGGAACCTTATGGAAATTTGGTGGTTGAAAGTTCTAATTTGAAGGGCGTTGAAGTTTCAACCGATGAAGTACCAACTCTGATAGATGAAGTACCACTCGTTGCGTTGTTAGGTGCGTTTGCCACCGGAGAAACGGTTGTGCGTGGTGCGTTGGAATTAAGAAAAAAAGAAACGGATCGAATAAAAGCCACTGTTGATATTCTCTCACAAATGGGCGTTGAAATAGAAGAATTTGACGATGGTTTTCGTGTTCAAGGCGGAAGAAAGCTTCACGACGCAAAATTGAATTCCTTTGGGGATCACAGAATGGCAATGCTTGCGAGTATTGCCGGAGTAAGCGCTGAGGGAGTGGAAATTGAAAATGATAAATGTGTGGCGATAAGTTATCCGTCTTTTTTTTCCGATTTGAAAGAGGTGATAAGATGATGAGAGTTTTAACTGCTGGTGATTCGCACGGTTATGGACTTTTTGGGATAGTTGAAGGTTTCCCAGCTCACTTTCAAGTTGATATTCAAGAAATAGACGACATGTTGAAGGAAAGGCAAAAGGTGTATGGGCGAGGAGTAAGGATGAATTTGGAGGATGACCATGTTGAAATATTATCGGGTTTATGGGATGGAAAAACCACCGGGGCACCCTTGACGTTTTTTATAAGGAACAGATCGACAAAACCTCCAAATAACGGTACAACAATCCCAAGGCCAGGTCACGCAGATTTTGGCGGGATGTTGAAGTACCTTTTTGAAGATGCACGTGTGATAGCCGAGCGTGCCAGTGCCAGAAGGACGGCAATGGATGTGGCAATGGGTGGGTTTTTCAGGCAAGCTCTTAAAAAATTGAATATAAAAGTGTGGGGATATACCGTTGCGGTTGGGAAAGTGGAAACGAAGATTGACACATTTCAAGAATTTTCCACAGCTGATCATCCGCTTTTGTGCCCTGATGACGATGCCGAGAAGGCAATGATGCATGAAATAGAAAAGGCCCTCGAAGGAGGATACACTTTGGGAGGAAAAATAAAAGTCATTGCGAAGGGTTTGCCGATTGGGCTTGGAACTTTTAATCGCTACGAAGGTCGTTTCAGTAGTGTCTTATCAAAAGCCGTGTTTGACATTCCTTCCGTGAAAGGTGTGGAATTTGGGGATATCGGGGAGTCTTACAAGATGAAGGGTGTTGAAGTTATGGATGAGATGAGAGCGAACGGTGAGAGGTTTACAAATCATGCGGGCGGTATAGAAGGTGGCATGGCAAATGGCCAAGCGATCAGCATGGAAATATTGGTGAAACCGGTTCCCACACAAAAAATTGGAATTCGCACTGTAGATTTGAGTGATGGAAGTGAAGTGCTCACTTCTTATGTGAGGTCAGACACCTGTGTTGTGGGAGCTGTTACGATCATAGCGATTGCAAAGGTTTCGACAGCCATTTTTGGGGAGTTGATGAGAGAGTTCGGGGGTTCATGTTTTCAAGAGCTGAAAGAAAGGGTGGAAAATTATAAAGAAATTAGAAGGCGCGTGATGTTTCATGGAAAGTAAAATAGTCCTCGTTGGCATGATGGGCTCTGGAAAAAGTGAAGTGGGGAAAAAGGTTGCAAATATTCTGGGATTCAAACATGTTGATATGGACGAAGAATTTGAAAGCAACTACGGTCCGATAGGGGAATTTTTTCGCAAATACGGCGAAAGAGAGTTTAGAGACAAAGAAAGTGAGTTGCTCAAAAGAATTCTAAATTTTGAAAAAGTCGTTGTTTCCACAGGTGGAGGAGTGGTAGAAAGAAAGGAAAATCGAGCAATTTTATCTGGAATGATGACTTTCTATTTAGAAGCCCCTCTTGAGGAGTTGTGGCAAAGGGTGAAAGGCAGTAAGCGCCCATTAGCCACAAACGAGCGATCATTCGTATCACTTTTTGAAAAGAGAAGACCATTTTATGAGTTATTTAAAAGGATGAACACTCAAAATTTGAATTCTTGGGAAGTGGCGGCAAAAATCGTGAAAGAAACGATAAAGCCTTCGTTGAATGTTGAATTTGATGATTTTCAAAGGGTTAAATTGCGAGATAACTTTTCTTTTCCAGCTTCAAGATTGACGGTGATTTCGAAAAAAGTCAAAAAAATATGGAATGTAGAAGGCATTGAGGTGGAAGATGGAGAGTCTTTAAAAAATTTGAATGCGGTTGAAAAACTTTGGGAGCTTTTTCTCCGCCATCACATGGATAGAAATTCCGTTATTAATATTGTTGGAGGAGGAACGGTAACGGACACTGTGGGGTTTGCGGCCCAAACTTTTATGCGAGGTGTGAATTTTAATCTGATTCCCACCACGTTGCTTGGAATGGCTGACGCGTCCATAGGTGGGAAATTTGCCGTGAACTTCAACGGCGTGAAAAATTTGATAGGCGTGTTTGGAAAGCCACTTGTCTTCATAAACCCTTTGTTTTCGTTGAGTTTAGAGGATGAAAGGTTCAAGGAAGGAATAGTTGAAGTGCTAAAAATAGGAGCTGTTTACGACAGAGAACTTTTCGAGTACGTGGAGGAAAAGATAAAGAGCATCATGAAAAGAAACCTTGAAAATGTCGAGAAAATGTTGACAATGGCCGTAAAGGATAAATTAGAAGTGGTGAAGAAAGACCCATTCGATAAAAAATTCAGACATATTTTGAATTTTGGTCACACAATTGCACACGCTGTGGAAAGTGCAAGTGGAACCGCAATTTCACATGGACACGCTGTTGCCATTGGCATGATAGCGGAATCTCGAAAATTCAGTCCTTTGATTGCTGAAAGAATAAAAAAAGTTGTTGATGCGCTGGGTTTTGAAGAAATGGTAATTTCAGACCTTGGAAGATGGATTATGGTGGATAAAAAGCGAGAAAATTCCAAATTACTTCTGCCTGTTGTGGAAAGTATTGGGAAATCAAAACTTAAAAGCGT
>WFSH01000158.1 GCA_015486145.1 Mesoaciditogaceae bacterium | reverse complement strand
TTCTTGACTTACCATGCTACAGCCTCTATGATATCCGTGAGATATGCCGTTAATTCTCAGGCTGAAAGGCAGATCTACCAAATGATACAGATGAATGAGAAATTTTTAAATGGAAGCAATTTTAAAATTGCAAAAGCCATTCCCGGAATCAAGAACAAGAGTACATTGTGGAAGTACCTACAATTACATCCAGGAAGCGTGGTTGCTTTTGGGTTACCAAGAGTTAGCCCAGGTAACACCGTGGAAATTTCCAAAGAGGGGAATTTTTCATTCAATTTTGGAAATGCCAGTAGTTCCAAAGGGATGGAAATAATATTCTCTGGGCCTTTGAAAAATCCAAAAAAGTTCAAAGTCGTCGCGACTTTTGAAAACGATGGGATAACCGCTTTTCCAAATGGTTTTTACACCACGCCTCAAACTGTGAAGGATGCGTTTGGAAATGTCAAAAGTTCCAACTTTTTACTCGTAAAACTTGCAGGTAAAACCGAAAAAGCGAAAACGTTAAACTTTGAAAAGTTTTTGGCTTTTCTCAAGACGAGATTCTCCATAGGACTTTTTTCTAAACAAATGATCGACGTGTTTGCGAACATGATCAAGGGATTCGTGAGCATCATAAACTCCTTTCTCTACTTTGGATTGTCCGTGGGTATACTTGGACTTGCCATACTGATGTTTAAAACTTTGCAGGAGCGTCGCAGAACCATTGGAATACTCAAGTCCATTGGATTTACAAGAGCAATGGTTTTTTCAAGTTTTTTCATAGAGACGAATTTTGTGGTCATATTCGGCATATTGACTGGCTTTATATCGGGGACAATAACATCTTACATGATATACTCTTCTCTCAACCTTGGAAAGATGTTCATCCCGTGGCTTCAGATCATAGGCCTTGATATCATCTTTTACGTGATCTCCATTTTTGCAACTTTGATCCCGACTGACAGAGCATCTAAGTTGCCTCCGGCCGAGGTACTGCGATATTACGAATAGGCGATCAGGTGATCAACGTGGACATTTTGGAAAAAGTTCATTCGATGCCTCAAAAACCCGGTGTGTACATCTTCAAAAAAAACGGTGTTCCCATATACATTGGAAAAGCAAAAAGATTGAAAAGTCGTGTTTCGAGTTATTTCTCGAATCGTGCGATTGGGAAAGCCACCAGAATATCGTCAAGTGCGGATGATATAGATTACATCGTGCTTTCCAACGAACGAGAAGCTTTGCTAATGGAAGCGAATTTAATATACGCCCACAAGCCTCGATTTAACACACTGTTGAAAGAGACGCATGCCTACCCGTATGTGAGATTCAGGGGTGGGGATTTTCCGTACATTGAAATTACCCACGAAAAAACTTCGGATTCCATTGGGCCATTCACGAGTGTGAGTTTTCTGAGAAACCTCATAAACATCATCCAACCCGTGTTACAGTTCAGAACTTGTACTTATGACTTGACGAAAGTTAAACGTCCTTGCTTTGAATATCACATTAAGAGATGCAGCGCTCCGTGCATGGGTCTTGTGAGTAAAGAAGAATACGGGGAGCGTATAAGGATCGCTCGCGCTTTTTTGATGGAAGGGGATGCGAAAAAGATTAAAGCATGGATGCGAAAACGCATAGAGGCTTACGCAAAGCAAAAGATGTTTGAATCTGCGGAAGTGATGAAAAGGATGTATGAAAGGCTTAACAATTTTCTCGTAACACAAAGTGTGGAGTTTCAGGAGCCCATAGATGTGGACGCAGTCGATGTTCGTGAAGGTGGTGCCGTTCTCGTTAAAGTCAGAAATGGGATGATGTTGGCAAAGCTCGAATTTGAGCTCAAGGGTGGATACAAGGATTTTATAGCACGATACTACATGGGTCGAGGTGAAACTCCAGCTCCTGTCATTTTGGTTGGCAGGAATTTCAGAGGCATCAAAACCTGGTCAAAAAGAATATCTTCTATTGTTAGAATCCCAGAAAATGAATCCGAGAGGGATATCCTTTCGATCGCTTCAAAAAATTTAGACGAGTATCTGAACGGAGCCACGAGAATGCGAAGAACACTTGAAGAGTTAAAAGAAAAGTTGGGATTGAGCAAACTACCAGAGTTGATCGAAGGAATTGACATTTCCCACACGGCTGGGACTCTCACCGTCGCTTCTGTGGTTGTTTTTGTCAAAGGTCGTCCAAGCAAAGAACATTACAGACGTTATCGCCTTTCAAATTTTTCAAAACCGGACGATTTTGAAGCGATGAGACAAGTTATCAAAAGAAGGTATCCTCGACATTCCACACCGGATCTTCTTTTGATAGATGGTGGAAAGGGACAGGTGAACGCCGTGGTTGAAACTTTGAGATCAGCCAACCTCGACAACGTTCACGTTGTGGGACTTGCCAAAGAGGACGAAAGGATAGTATTTCCTGGGAAGCAGGCCGATCTTCATCTATCGATGGATGACAATGCTTTGAGGCTTTTGATAGCTGTTAGAGACGAATCACACAGATTTGCCACCTCTTATCACTACCTTCTTCGTGGTAAAAAGATGACGGAATCTTTTCTCGATTCCATTTCCGGGATAGGACCAAAGAGAAAACGTGCTTTGTTAAAAGCGTTCAAAAGCTTAAAAGGAATAAGACGTGCCTCTCACGACGAGTTGAAAAAGATCGTTGGAGAAAAAATGGCCGAAAAAATCGAAAGTATCTTTTCTCAAGGAGGCATTCAATCTCCAAGGTAGTTCCTGATCACCTCAGGATCTTTTAGCACTGATGCTGGCTCACCGTGAGCAAGGATTTTTCCCTTGTGAATTACGTACATCACATCTACAACTTCCACCATTTTTTCGACGGTGTGATCCGTTATTATCACGCCTAATCCATGTGATTTCAGCGTTTTGGTAAAACGTTGAATCTCCTTAACTGTTATGGGATCAACCCCACCAAAAGGTTCATCTAAGAGCAAAAAATCCGGTGAGAGTGTCATCATTCGTGCGAGCTCCAATCTTCTTTTTTCACCACCAGAAAGTAGGTCGGCACGTTGATTTGCCAGGGAAAGCAAGCCGAATTTCTCCAGGAGCTCTTTAGTTCTTCTTTTTATGAAAAGTTTCGAATGATTCGAATTTTCAAGAACGAGCCGAAGATTATCCTCAACCGAAAGACCGGCAAAAATAGATGTTTCTTGCGCAAGATATGTTATTCCGTTTTTAGCTCTTCTGTAAACAGGCATGTGTGTGATCTCCATTGAGTCCTTGTATATGCTCCCAGAATCGGGGATTACCAATCCAAGTATCATGTTAAAAATCGTCGTTTTACCCGCACCGTTAGGCCCAAGTATTCCAACGATCTCCCCACTTTTTATCGAAAGAGAAACGTCATCAACCGCCAACCTTTTACCAAATCTTTTTCTCAACTTATAACACACGAGTTTACTCACTGGATCACCTCATTTCAGAATGCCGGACCTAAAGAGATTTTAACATTTTTTATCTTTGAAATTGGAGTGAATGGTGGCGGATATTGAGAAAACACCACCCCGTTACCCGAGAAATTTATCTCACTTGCGGGAATAGAGAGGC
This sequence comes from Mesoaciditogaceae bacterium, assembly GCA_015486145.1. Classification (GTDB taxonomy): domain Bacteria; phylum Thermotogota; class Thermotogae; order Mesoaciditogales; family Mesoaciditogaceae; genus WFSH01. The sequence continues at coordinate 7,946 of WFSH01000158.1, read as the reverse complement.
TTTTGAGAAGATTCAAGCTTTCGTTTAGCGTTAAACCCTTTAAGTTTGGCATGATAACTGGCAAAAAAGTTCTCATGGTGTTTTCGTGATTTCCGTACCCTTCAAGTCTTAACACGTAATTTCCAATCTCTCTAAAAACGGGAGCCGCTACTTGCTCACCGTAATATTTGCCTTTGGAGGGTTGATCCACGATAACTAAAATTGAATATTTTGGATCGCTGGCGGGAAAGAAGCCGTAAAAGAGGGCAAAGTAGGGCCCTTTTTTGGAAAGTTTCCCGTTGACGGGTTTTTCAGCTGTGCCCGTTTTCCCACCAACAAGAACTCCCCCATTGAGTTGCGCTGGACGACCGGTACCTTTTTTAACCACGTCAACCATGAAACTTCTAACTATACGTGTCACATTTTGTTTGAAAATCCTCTTACTGTAGAAAGAATATTTTGACACAAGTGTTCCTGAAGGTGATAGAATTTCATTCATAATGTGAGGTCTTATCCAATACCCACCGTTTGCTATTGAATTCAAAGCCGTTATAAGTTGTATGGGCGTAACCGCCAGACCTTGGCCTATGGACATTTCCAAGCCACCTATATCACCAGCGTACCACTTTTGAGGAGGAGTGAGAAAACCACTAACCTCGTTTGGAAGATCTATTCCGGTTTTGACCCCAAAGCCAAACTTCAAAAACCATCTGTAAAAAGCTTCTTTACCAAATTTTTTTATAAATTTGCGTGCGATCGTCATTTCGGCGACATCTGAAGAGTAAACGAGAGCTTGTCTGAGGGTGATCGGCCAAGGATGATACTCGGCATCTCTTATGACGAGTGGAATCTTGGGTGATGGTATGAAATATGGAACACTGAACGTGGTATTTGTGCTTACAACGCCCTCTTGAAGGGCGGCGGCAAAAACAAGCGGTTTCACGGTTGAGCCAATCTCACAGACGTTCATTACTGGGGCATTCCAAGGCCAGGTGGATACCATTGCCAAAATGGCACCAGTTTGTGGATCAGAAACTATCACCTCTCCACCGCTGGCCGCTTGTGTTTTTACCTCTTTTTCTATGGCGGAATAGGCAAAAGACTGGATTCTCGGATCGATGGAGGTGAAAACCTCATCTCCTCCCATGGGTTTTACGATCTTTTTGATTTTTGATGAAAGCACGTAAGCACCAAATGAGTTGTATATTATTTTGCCGTCTTTTTTAGGCTTCAAATAATTTCCATATTCTTTTTGAAGTGCTTTCGCTAAAATCCTATTGGGAGTGGCCACCGGAATTTTAACGTACACTTCGTGGATGTTCAAAAAAGGTCGATATTTTGCGGGAATGTTTGAAGCTTTTTTGCCGGAGATTACCCCAACTTCCACACCCCCCGCCGCATCCTTCAGTATTTTGGATATCTTCGTCGAGGAAACGTCAATTCCAAAATAGTTTAACGCACCCACCACTCTGTCACGGTAATTCCAACCTTGGATCTTAGAAAGTGCTTTAGCGTATCCCACATCAACATACACATCGTAGGCAAGTGAATTGCCAGATAGAGGTTCTCCATCACGTCCAGATATTGTTCCGTAAGGTGCCGCGATTGGAACTCTTGAAGGCAAAAGTGGTACTCTTTTGAAATGCAGCGAAATTACCACCCCTCGTGCAACGTACAGGGCAAAACTCATCAAAAAGATAAACAATATGAGTTGAACTCGTTTGTTCATTTACCCTTTCTTACGAAAAAAGTTTGCCCACTAATTTTCACGATACGCGCACTTGGAAAATAAGATTCCATAATTGAATTTATTTGTGTTTCCTTGCCGATCATTTCATTTTGCATGGCTTGCGTTTCAACGGTTAAAGATGTGATTCTTGAAGCATACTTGGTGGTTTGGATGTTGAGCAGAAGAGGAACGCTCAGCAAACCAAAAACCATTCCACCCACTACAAGGGATCTTAAAACACCAATTCCTTCTGCTGATGCGCGTACTTCTTCTCCGTTCTTTTCTCTAACATTCCTCCATACTTTAACCTTAACGGTCATCCTTACACCTTCTCGGCAACTCGAAGTTTTGCACTTCTCGACTTTGGATTGTCCAAGCGTTCCAATTGAGAAGGAATCACAGGCTTCTTAGTTATCACGGCAAATCCCTCTCTCATAAATGCCCTTTTTACCATTCGATCTTCAAGAGAATGAAAGGAAATAATGGCTATTCTTCCTCCACTTTTAAGGCGTTTAAGTGAAATTTCTAAGAGGCTTTTCAAATTTTCAAGTTCATCATTTACCTCAATACGTATAGCTTGAAAAACACGTCTTAGCGTACTCTTCCATCTTTTTCGAGCTGCTTGTGGCATCGAAAGTATTACAAGTCTTGAAAGTTCTTCAGTCGTCCTCACAGGCCTGGATTCAACTATCCGATGGGCAATCCTTCTTGAAAAACGCTCTTCACCATATTCGTAAATAATTCTCGAAATCTCTTCTTCTGAATAAGAGTTGAGAACGTCCCACGCACTTTTGGTGTTCAATCCCATTCTCATATCCAATGGTGCCCTTTTTTGGAACGAAAACCCTCTTCTCTCATCATCTAATTGAAAAGAGGACATGCCCAAATCCGCAAAAATGGCATCAACTTTTTCCACTTTCACACGATCAAGAACAGAATCCAATTCCGAAAAGTTGGCCTCAACGAGGGTGACCCGACTTCCAAATTTTTTCAATCTTTTTTGTGCGACTTCCAAAGCTTTGGCATCGCGATCCACACCTATCAATCTTGCCTGAGAATACTCTGACAAAAAAGCTTCTGCATGCCCTCCACCACCGACAGTGCAATCTACGATAATTCCTCCACTTTTAAGAGCAGCAAAAAAACTCACCGATTCGTTTAAAAGTACGCTTACATGTTGTGTGGGCAAATTATATCACACCGCAAAGAAATTTTAAAACATTTCTCCCACGCCAAAAGTTGTTCCCGCGTATTCGAACTTTCCACCGGGATAAGCTCTAAACGGGAAATCCACTCTCACAACGCCAAAATACGGAATATCCGCGGCAACACTGATCCCAACGCTGTTCATGAAATTGTAGTATATATTCCCATCGTTGAGCAGATTGTTCTTTGCACCTCCCCAGTCGTAAAACGCGCTGAGAGTCAGTGGTAACTTCGAGGGAAGCGAGTATCTCAGTGCAAAATTTGAAACGAATTCTTGATCGCCAGTTCTTGCCTTCCAACCTCTAACGGTGGTTGAGCCGCCAACGTAAAAATTCTTTCCGTTTGCCGCTCCAATGAGCACACGACCTGCTAACGATAGATGATCGAACAAAGGCAGATAGCTTGACACATCAGCGGTCAACGAATTGTAGTTCTCTTGTCCGCCAAATCCTGCCATTTGGGTGTTGAGAGAGAATTTAAGACCTCGCGTTGGGAAAATGATGTTATCCACGTTAACGTAGTTGAAAGAAAGATTGATTTCCCTACTCGTTCCAGAAGCTGGTCCAAAATTCACCGGTGTCGAAACGGCACTTTTTTTGAACCATTCATAGTGACCTCCAACGCTGAACGACGTGTGGACATTTGGCTGATAGCCAATGCTCGCGGATATTCCCACTTTGTTTTCGTGGTAATAAACGTCTTGGCCATTAATAACGTTGAAGGGTTTCAACGTTTTATAGTAAAGACTGCTGTTAAAATTCATGGGAAGGTTGAAGGGAAAAATCACACTGTAATCAAGATAGGCGTTGGACTCTTCTCCCAAATTCAGTGCCATGTTGAGATTTTGACCGTAACCTGCCCAGTTGGAGATAGAGTACTTACCAGTTGCGATTATTCCACTGTACCATGGTTCACCTTGTTTGGGTTGGCCGATGGTGAGTGCGCCTCCAAGTCGTCGTGGCTTGTCATTTTCCACAACTTTAACCACAACATTTACGGCTGAAGAATTTTCTGACGAAAGCACTGGATATATGGATACATTGTTGAAAAAGCCAGTATTTCTAAGATTGTCATAGCTTTCTATAAAAGATTGTGCCGTAAGCGGTTGACCGGATTTGAACTGAAGCTCGCGCATTATCAGGTATTTCTTGGTTTTTACATTTCCCATGATTTTTATCTTTCCAACGTGTCTTTGAATGACTTTGTACTCTAAAACTCCGTTGTGACTTATGATCTCATAGTGATAATATTTTAAATAAGCGCCAGTTAAAAGGTATCCTTCGCGCTTGTAATAAGATCTTATACGAGCCAATTGTGAAAGTTGTTCGAAATTGTTTGTCGTGGAAGGCACGGTTATTTTGGCATAATTGGCAAGTTTAAAGGGATTGACTTCGGTGACACCATCAAAATAATATTGCTGAACAGGAAGTCCGGATTTCACCACCTTTTTAAGAACTGAATTCACCGCGATGTTCATCGTGGGGTACTTGAAACTCTTGGAAGTTTTTGTCGCCGGAACAAAACTCAGAGATGTTTGGGGAGAAAAATACCCCATTTGTGCAAGTTTGGCCTGAAAATTTTGAATTTCTGAAAATTTTGGATAAGCTTGTTTAAAATCGACAAAAAATTTGACAAGTGGGTTGAGGTTTTCATAAGATTTTAACGTGAAAATTCCCGTGTCACTTACCAACTGTTGTGATGTTAATTTTCCTTTCTCACCCGTTATTTCAACGGTCCATATGGCGTATTCTTTGACTTTTATTATCAAATTACCTTTCGGTATAACAAGAGAATTGGATTTTTGAATGATATTCGTGTTCACCCCCACCACGTTGGGGATATAACCATCATCCGTGTAGAGTTTCACAATTGATTGGAAGGTTTTCTTGAGATCGTTGAGGTTAAGCACTTCACCCACTTTAACCGCCACGGCTTTTTGAATTTTTTCTTTCCCAACCAGGTCAGGCCCATCGATTTTAATTTCCACGTTCTTTACAACCGGGTTTTCCACAACGTCAATGAGCAATCCAACACCGCCGTTGGAAGGAAGGAGTCTTGGAACTATGTAGGAAAAAAAACCGGTGTCGTACAGATTTTGAAGAGCCTTGTAAAGAGATTCACGGTTTACGGGTTGGCCGATTTTCACATTTTGCATTTTGGAGAGTATAAATGCGGTTGGAATGTTCGTATTCCCAGAGACTTTAATAAACATCAAAGGTTGCGCTAACAGTGCGATCGAAAAAATAGTGATGAAGAACATTATCAACATGAACTTTTTCAAAATTAATCCCTCCCTAAATTATCACATTGAGTCCGGTGAACTTATCCCCAAAAGCGACAGCACCGTTCTCAAAATGTTTTTTACACCTATACAAAGTGATATTCTATCAGCTGAGAGCTCCCTGTTTTTGACATCGACGATTTTGTTTGAGTTATAGTAAGAATGGAATTTTTCCGACAAAGAATAGGCGTAGTTACAAAGTTTTTGTGGCTTGTATTCGTTTGCGGTTGAAATTATGACCTCTTGAAACTCTCCCATGAATCTCATTATATCAATTTCAGCCGGGAGCGTGAGATTTTTTAAAGTGGCATTTTCCCAATTTATACCCTTTTCTTGGGCATTTTTCAAAAGGCTAACCACCCGAGCATGGGCGTATTGCACGTAATAAACGGGATTTTCCATTTTTTTAGACTCTGCGAGGTCAACGTCAAACACAAGATGAGTGTTTGGATCGAGCATTGCGAAAAAATAACGCGTTGCATCCTTTCCCACACGCTCCACAAGATCTTCCAGAGTGGTAAATTCCCCTTGCCTTTTTGACATTCTGACAACTTCATCACCGCTCTTAAGTGTGACAAATTGATGCATGATAACGTTAAAAAAACCATCTGGTATCCCCAAAGCTTTGGCAGCAGCTTGCATTCTTGGAACGTAACCATGATGGTCGGCTCCCCATATGTAATAAACCCTCTTGAATCCTCTTTTGTACTTGTCAAGCATGTAAGCAATATCGGAGAAAAAATAAGTGGGTTCTCCGTTTTTTCTGATGATCACCCTGTCTTCTTCTTTAGGCAAGATTTTGGAGACTGCAAACCACGTTGTACCGTCTTTTTCGTAAACGTAGTTTCCCGCTTTTAAAATTCTCATAGCCTCGTCAGTTGTGCCCGTTTTGTAAAGAGATGACTCGCTGAAATAAACATCAAAATTCACGTCTATTTTATCGAGGGTGTTTTTGATCCAATCAAACATTTTGTCACGTGCATACGAAACAAAAAGCGTTTGCACCCTTTCATCCCATTGACCAACATAAGCATCGCCATACTCGGAAGAGAACTTTTGTGCGACGTTTACAAGGTAGTCCCCTTTGTAATCGTCTTCTTCAAAGTTCTCCTTTCTCCCATAAAGTGCGTTGTATCTAACCCACAGCGAATGGCCAAGTGCCTTCATTTGCTTGCCCGCATCGTTGAAGTAATATTCTCTGGTAACATCGTAGCCTATCGATTTGTAAACTCTGGCCAAAACATCTCCTATTATCGCTTGTCTTCCATGTCCAACAGTAAGAGGTCCTGTGGGATTTGCACTGACAAATTCAAACTGAACTTTTTCCTCATCAAACTTTGGGAATTCCACATTATCGACAAATTTTGAGAGCAACTCTTGATAAACACTTTCCGATAATTTGAAATTCATAAATCCAGGTCCGGCAATCTCCACATTTTTAAACCATTTGATCTTGGTTAAAGATTCTAAAAGCTCGTTTGCAATTTGCCTCGGCGCCATGCGAAGAAATTTTGCATTGACCATGGCGATATTCGTTGAATAATCTCCAAACCCTTCTGGTGGTATTTCAACCACAAAATCAACGGGTTTTTTCCCAAAAGCCTCAAAGAAAGAATTGGAAATTTTGTTGTACACTTCCGTTCTCAAAGACAATTTAAACACTCCTTGCTCGTAATAACCACAGTTTGTTCAACTCGCACTCAGATACTTTATGTATTATACAATATCCCCACAAATTAATAGTCGTGAGTGTGTAAAAAGGTGCTAAAATAATCGAGGAAATGTTTTAATTTTCTCTAAAACGCCTGAAGTTCGATTTTGAAAAAACAGCGTGATTTTTTTCAAATGTGGAGATGATCGATTTGTTTGAAGAAATCGTACTGGTAGTGGGAAAAAACGGAAAGATAAAACAGGCAAATCAACGTGCACGAGAAATATATGGTTATTCGCGTGATGAGTTTTTGAAGTTGAACGTCAAAGATCTTCGAGTGAAAACGGTGCAGGATGGGTACGAAGTTCATCGACGCAAAGATGGTTCGACTTTTAGCGTAAAAGTGCATTCGACAAAAGTGGGAACTTTCAATGTGCTCGTGATACGTGAAGATGAAAAAGTACTGTTTCGATCCTTAGTAAACGGTCTTCCGTTTGGTGCCATAATTTTTAACGCAAAGGGAAAGTGTGTGTACGTTAACGATTCTGCCAAAGAATTTATCGGTTGGACTGAAGATGAGTTTCTCGGCAAAGAAATTTTTGATTTTCTTCAACTTGAAGAAGATTTTATTACACCGATCAAAACGACATTCAACGAAGAACAAATATTTTTTCGCAGAGATGGAAGCACTTTTTACGCATCCACATTTTTAATACCCATAGAAGAGTACGGCAAAAAATCTGGTTTGATCGTTCTGTTTCAGAACAACGACACGGATGACACGATAAATCACTTGAGATTTGTGGCTTACCACGATGAATTGACAAAACTTCCCAATCGAAGTCTTTTAAACGATCGGCTGGCTCAGTCGTTAAAAACTGCGAAGCGTTCTAACGAAAAGCTGGCCGTACTTTTCTTGGATTTGGATGGGTTCAAACAGATAAACGATTCATTTGGTCACAGAGCTGGAGACGCATTGCTTCAGTTGGTGGCCCAAAGGTTAAGAATAAGCCTGAGAAATTCAGACACCGTTGCCAGGGTAGGCGGAGATGAATTCGTAATACTACTGCGTTCGGTTCATAAAGTGAGAAGTGTTGTAC
>WFSH01000157.1 GCA_015486145.1 Mesoaciditogaceae bacterium | reverse complement strand
GGGGTGTTCTTCGTTTTGTACCTTAAATTTCCAGGATCAACCCTTTCTGGGCTAAAAGCCAAATAAAAGTCTTTTCCAACTTTTAAGCCAGTTTTTTCCAATATTGGTAAGACAACCTCGTTCGTGGTGCCAGGATATGTTGTGGATTCAAGAGTTACAAGCATGCCCTTATGCAATCTTTTCGTTATTTCTTCCACACTGTTTGTTATGTAAGTGAGATCAGGCTGTTTGAACTTATCTAAAGGTGTTGGAACACATATGGTTACCACATCACATTTTGACAGTTCGTCAAAATCGGTAGTCGCCCGGAGTTTTCCATCATTTACGAGTTTTTTCAGATCATCATCTACCACATCTCCGATGTAGTTTTTACCTTCATTTACCATATCAACACGTTTTTGCTGAATGTCAAATCCCACAACAGAAAAACCCGCTTTGGCTTTTTCAACGGCCAACGGGAGTCCAACGTAACCTAATCCTAACACTCCAACAATTGCTTCAGAACTCTTTATTTTTTCCATTAAAGTCATGATCATAACCCCTTTCTTCTATTATAAATTCCGTGATTTTTTCCACCACATACTCTTGTTCTTCAAAAGTTATCTCCGGAAAAATGGGAAGAGCCAGAGTTTCTTGAGATAATTTTTCAGAAATTGGCAAATCTTCCTTTTTGTAGCCTAAATACGAAAAACATCTCTGTAAATGCAAAGGAATGGGATAATATATAGACGTGCCCACACCTTGAGAAGTTAAATATTCTCTCAATTCGTCTCTTTGATCGACCTTTATAACGTATTGGTGAAAGACATAGCTTTTGTCCGAAGGAACAAAAGGATACACGACTTTTATTTTGTGTTCTTCAAACAACTTCGCGTAATTCTTTGCCACATTTATTCGTTTCTCTATCCATTCATCAAGATGTGGAAATTTCACGTTTAGTATTGCCGCCTGCAGTTCATCCATTCTGGAATTGTATCCGATTTCATCGTGAACGTATTTTTTCTTAGAGCCGTGCACTCTAAGCATTCTCACTCTTTCGTCTATTTCATCTGAATTTGTTAAAACCATTCCCGCATCGCCGTAAGCTCCCAAATTCTTCGTTGGAAAGAATGAGAGTATTCCCGCATCGCCAATCGAGCCGGTTTTAACTCTTTTTCCGTTAACCACACACTCTGATCCTATCGATTGAGCAGCATCTTCTAAGATTTTTACATTGTGAGTACCACATATTTCCTTTAATTTCTGCATATCGACACTTCTTCCGAAAAGATGAACGGGTATCACGGCTTTTACTTTGTCGTCTTTTTTCAAAGTTTTTTCAACTTCATCCAGAGAAATGTTAAAAGTTTCTTCATCCACATCCACAAAAATCGGCAACGCTCCAAGACGTGTTATCGCGCTTGCCGTGGCGAAAAAAGTATATGGAGTTGTAATCACATGATCGCCTTCCTTTATTCCCATTGCCCTTAGCGCTAAAACAAGTGCATCACTGCCACTTGCAACTCCTATGGCATGCTTTACTCCTATGTAATCCGCAACTTTTTTCTCTATTTCTTTCACATTTTCTCCCAAAATCACTTGACCACTCGATATGGTTTCATCTATCTTTTTAAGCATTTCTTCTCGTAGCGTTTGGTACTGTCTTGTGAGATCAAAAAGCGGAACCTTCATTTCGCACCTCCAGAATTCAACCGTTTTTTCCAGTGTCTATCTTTTTCAAAGACACGTTTCCAAAATCGGATATTTCAAAGATCATGATGTTTTTCATTCCATTCTCAACAGCCTTTCTCACCATTTCTTGCGCGTGCTTAAAAGATGCAATTATAACCGCATCGTAATTCAAATTCTTTGCCTTATCGATTGAATAAACCTTTAAATCATGAAAAACCCCATCTTGCTTTGCGGGAGAATCGTCGACAAATCCAATAGGTTCTATCCCTTCTGTTCTTAAAACATCCACAACTATGCTCCCTATTATTCCCGCTCCGTAAAGCAAAGGTTTTTCGCTTCCTTCAGATAAAAGCCTATCGAGAAGCTTACCAAACGTTTCACGCGATTGCGAATAGAGGTTGGCAACTTCTCTTAAATAAGAGATTATCAAAAATTGAAGGCGGAATTTCCCTTTTTGCAGAAGAATATACCTCATCGTTCTTTTGTTTTCGCCCTCTTTTTTTATGTACCCTTTTTCTTCAAAGTCACTTATATACCTGTTGATCATACTTGGCACAACGCCAACGTATTTTGCCAACCTATCTTGAGAAATCTTTGGGTTTTCGGTTATAGCCCTAAGTATATTCATCTCTCTAAAATCCGGAGAGGGATTAAAGAATGAAAAATCTTTCAAGTTCAAAAGAGCTCCTCCTTTTCAATCACTCACTGTGTGAATTATAACATCTAAAAAAAGATAATGCAACCATATCACTTCTCTTTAACATCGTTTTCATTCTTGTAGAGTTCAACAAGGTTAATCATTGGTAAAACCGCAGGGGGAGTTAGTCCATTCTGTGATGTCATTGATATTATGTAAGAACGTGCAATTTGCAAAAGATTTGCCACTCCTGAATATTTGATAAGTTCTTCAAAAGTTTCTTCTTTCATGTTAACAGCTTCAAATTGCCCACTTATGGACAATTTTACACTTAAAAATGTAAGTCTTCCCATTCTCAATGAAAAGGATAAATCTATATTAGCACTACCTCTTTCTTCATTGTTGACTGTTTTAGCCTTAAAAATGTTGACATTTAATTTTACATTCGTACGCAATTTTTTATCCTTCAAATTCAAAATTTTATTTTTAACTTCAAAACTGGCCTTATATATAGAGAAGGATGTCATTTTAAACAGCGATTCAATTTTTCTATTCATATTCAAACCGCCTGGGGTTCCTCGGTTTCTTTAGAAACCGAATTTATATAAGAGTAAGGTGCGTTTTCGTTAATCGATCCACCTAAGGAAAGAGACGCAGATAGCACATGAAGTGCTTTCGTTTCTTCATTAATTGAAGCATCAAAATCTATAGATAAGAAACATTTTTCCAAATCCTCATATCGAAACTTCAACGGCTTTCTACCTGGATTTATTGGTTTAAGGAGCCCTTTTGAGACAAGTCGTTGTATGTGTTTTTCAGAAACCCCAAACAGCTCTGCAGCCTCTTTTTTTGTAAAATACGTCTTCTCCAAATCTTCAAATGGTTCCTCTTCATCGAAGATCTCATCTTTAAAAGCTATCATATTATCCAATGTTTCTTTAGCTCCAGGGATATTTATATCACTCATGCTTCGTAGAATATCTATGATTTTATTAAACTTATCCTCTTTATCCTGACCTTTGTAATGGTTCAAAAAGTCCCAAAAATCCCCCAAAGTAACCTTGAACATATCTTTCATCTCCTTACTTTCCATTTTTCGCAAAAAATTTTTTCTTCGCATCACTTAATGAATTTTTTATTGTTTCATATTTATCACCAATATCACTATGACTTCCTAACGCTATAAAATATATGGTCTCTTCATTCGGTACAAATGAATAAACCACCTTCATTCTTGTTTTATCAAGAAAGAATTCATATGCTCTTATTCCTTTGAGATCAGCAACCTTGGGATCGCCTATCAATGGATTCTTACGTATATCCAAAATTATGTATCTAATCCTTATCAAATATTCTCTGCTTTTTTTATATTTTTTAAGCCCCCTCTTGAAGAGAGTTGTATATTGCTCATTATTGCCTGAGCTTTCAAAATTCACTGTAAGTATACTCCTTTTTGTGTGAAAAAGTCAATTTTTTGTCCATATTTGTCCAGATGAAAGAAGGTATTTAAACGTAGTACCCCAATAAAATTGGAAACAACAGAAACCACTTTTGAGTTTTCACCATTAGATGTCCTATTCTTTTGACGGTGGAATTACCGTTTTTATTCCCCTTTCACGGTTCTGGAGGGGGAGCATTACAAAATTGCAGATCACGGTGTTTCTTTTTTTGTCCAAAGCGAAGCCACTTTTTCAGTCTGCCCCCATGTGCGGGGGAAGTGTCAGCAGAGCTGGCAAAGGGGTATGCTTTGAATTGACGAAATAAAACTGACAGTTTAAAGATGGATCAAAAGCTTTGGTCCTTGTGAGTGTAGCTCAGAAACATCAAGAGTTTTGCACTTTTGATTTTTCTTACAGCTCACCGATCACTCATCACTTCTCACTCATCACTGATCCATATATTTCAAGACCAGATCTCGTTTTTTCTGTGTGGATATGG
>WFSH01000156.1 GCA_015486145.1 Mesoaciditogaceae bacterium | reverse complement strand
GCGCCGCTACTGATTTTTTTACAATTTTCAAATGTCACGGAACAACAGTTTTCTGAAAAATAGGTGTATTTTCAGGAATTTCTGTTTTTTGCGATTTTTTTCAGTTTGTCTATTAATCCCTCTTTATGGTCAATGAACTCGAAAAATCTTCTCTTATCAAGCACAAGAACGACAGAATCTTCTTTAACAATGGATGGATCGAGATAATTTTTTGCATTCATCTGTTCAAAATGGTCCGTAAAAATGGTTTTCATATCCACTAAAATATCGTTTCCCTTCACTTTGAACCCGTTTTTTCTCGTTTCGAAAAGCGTCTTCCAGATATTTTTTGATTTCAAAGTGTAATCATTTAACATTTCTTTGTTGAACCATCGAGGAATGGTTTTTTTGGTTTGGAGAAAATAGTCTTTAAATATCTCTCTTCCGATTCTCAAAGCATCATATTTGATCAAAAGTTCACCATCTAATTTGTGTGCCATGCGCCAAGAAAAGTCTTTTAAAAGTTCATCGTTAAGCCCTTTGACGGTCTCAGAGTAGTAACTATCCATTTCCTCTCTTCTCTTTTTATCGAAGGTTATTTTCATTTCCAGATAATAAATTCTTCTTATAATTTGAGAATTTGCATCAAAATTGGCGTTGAGTGTTGAAATAACGCAAGGGTGTGTGTTATCTAAGGTGTTGGACAGTTCTTTTATAAATCCTTCTCCTTTCGTGGAAAAATCCGATCCAGAACTAAAATACTGTTTTTTCATTTCATCTATCAGCAATGGGAAAACCTCGCCGGAATAAAAATAATTTCGAATATCAGAGGGCTTTATAGGAGCTTCAAACGTAAATAGTCTTTGGTTGGTTAGCACGCTTAAAAATTCAAGAAGATGTGTTTTTCCAGTGTACGATCTGCCAGCTATTACCAAGAATATGGGAATATCAGCCCTGACAGATTTGCTACCTTTTTCCTCAATGTGAATTTCTCTCAATTTCCAAATATATGGAGAAACGAAAGTGTACAATATTGCTTCGAACACTCTCTGTTGGGTAAAAATCTTTTCTTCTTTGCTACCGATTGTAAAAATTTTATACGCATCTATGAATCTTTCCAGCTTATCCAAAAAGAACGCTATTTTTTTCGTATCATCAATTTTCTTTGAGTAAAGGTATCCATCTGTTCTGTAGAGTAAATTATCGGTTCCGCATTTTATGCCAACTTTTGCTTCCGTTTCCTTGGCTTTTGAGGATTGGTTGAAAGTGTCCATGAATATGGGTTTTCTTTTTGCAAGTTCGTTTGGGCTTATCAAAACAACCCTCTCTTTTGATTTTCTCGTTATCTTATGAAAAATTTCTTTGATCGTCTTGAATTTGCGGTTTTTTATGTCAAGATTTATTTTTTCTTCATCCAGTACAGGTGTTAGCTCTTTTAGAGCGTCGGATGATATCACAAAAGCTTCTTGTTTTTTAATCATATCAGAGAGAATCTCGAATTTACCGTTTGCCGTTACCAAATTTACCGTCATTGGTTCTTTGGACTTTTTTAGCCTTTCTGGAACGTAGTCCAAAGTTTGCTCGTATATTTCTTCAAATCGATCTTCAAAGATTTTAAACAAAGAAGAGTTGTAGTCTTGATCGTACACGATGAGTTCCTCAAACTGCTTTTTGTTTGACAAAGCGCTACCCGTTAAATTGGCTGAACCAACCATGACTCTTTTCCTGTTTCCCTTGCTGAGTATGAATATTTTTGAGTGTATCATTTGCCCAATGCGTGCATAACGTATTTCTATTTCTGATTTGGCAATTTTTTCAAGGGTATCTTTATCAAGCTGTTTGAAAAAATCCGCGGTGCTATCCGGATTGATCTGTTTATCCAAATTGTTTAAAATGTCGTTGTCTTCAATTCCAATTATCAATATAACTTTTTTGAAATTTTTGGTGAGATCAAAAAAAGCTTTTGGCGATGAAACAAAGGTTACAGCTCTCAACTCTTCAAAATTTTCAACGAGTTCTTTAAAGTCACCATCAAATTTTTTATCATTAAATACGATGTTAAGGTATCTCACATGGGTTTCCATTTCATCGAAGAGATTCAATGAATTTTCCACATTTTACATCTCCCCTCAGTGAAATTCACCTTTCTCAGTTTTGTGGATTTTAAACAAGATTAACTCTTTTTTGAGAGTATACCGCTAATTTAGTCAAAATAAAAACCGTGTTTGTCCAATCTGTCCGAAACGAATCTTACTTCCTGTAGATTTTATTTTGAGGCATCACGGATACTTGACAAACATATGGGAAATAGCGTAAAATTCGAGATGGAAATGAGAATTGGTGTGGGGTCGTAGCGCAGTTGGGAGCGCGCTTGCATGGCATGCAAGAGGTCGTGGGTTCAAATCCCATCGACTCCACCAGAAAAAAGGGGCGTATTTGCCCCTATTTTTCTCATAAAACGTGGATCTTCAAGAAACTGTGGTGTGGTATAATTTAGGGCAACATAGACCTGTGAGAGATACAATCTTTTCTTGTTTTTTCAACTTGTGTTGTTCAAGAAGAACGAAGGGAGTGGAAGAATTGCGGGTTCTCAGTGGAATGAGGCCAACCGGTAAATTGCACGTTGGAAACTTGGTGGGAGCGCTTGAAAGTTGGGTAAAACTTCAAAATGATAACAACGAAAGTTTTTTTTTCGTGGCGGATTGGCACATGCTAACTACCGGTTACCAAGATACTTCCAACCTTCGCGAAAACACCTTGACACTTGTCAGAGAGTTTTTGGCTTGTGGAATAGATCCTCAAAAAAGTACTATTTTCATCCAGTCTCATGTAAAAGAGCACGCTGAATTGTACTTGTTGTTATCGATGATCGTTCCTCTTGGAAGGCTTGAGCGCATACCGACGTACAAAGAGCAATTAAACGAGATAAGAAGGCGTGACATCTCAACTTTTGGATTTTTGGGTTATCCCGTACTTCAAGCGGCCGATATATTGATATACAATGCGGACGGGGTACCTGTTGGAGAAGATCAGGCGTTCCATTTAGAACTCACACGAGAGATTGCTCGCAAATTCAACAGTCTTTATTCCAAAGTTTTTAAAGAGCCCAAAACGTTGCTTTCAAAAGTTCCGAAACTTTTAGGTACCGATGGAAGAAAAATGTCCAAAAGCTACGGGAACGTCATAAACATAGATACGAATGAAGAGAAATTAAGAAGTATGATAATGCCAATGATGACGGATCCTGCCAGGAAGAGGAGAACAGATCCTGGAACTCCCGAGAAGTGCAACGTATGGGCATACCACAAGGCGTTTGAAACTCCTCAGGAGAAATTGGATGAGATTCATGAGGGTTGTTCAACGGCAAAAATTGGTTGCGTTGATTGCAAACGAATTCTGATCGAAAGTATGAAAAAAAGATTATCGCCCATTTGGGAAAAGATTGAATATTTTAAAACACATCAGAAGTTCGTGAAAGACGTTGTTTTGGATGGTGACAAACGTGCAAGGATTGCCGCCCGGGAGACTATGGAAAAAGTTGAAAATGCGATAAACCTCGTCCGTTAATGGAGGATTTTTTATGGAGCTAAGAATTCACTTAGCCGAATTTGAGGGTTCGCTCGATCTTTTGCTTTTCTTGGTGCGAAAACACCGCATGAATCCTTTAGAACTTAAAATTTCTGAAATCACAGATGAATTTGTAGAATACGTGAATGAAATGAAAAAATTGGACATAAATGTCGCTTCAGATTTTATGGTGATGGCCTCAACATTAATGGAGATAAAATCAAGATTGTTGCTCAAACCAGAACCTGAGGCCTTGGAGAAACAGAATGTTATTGCCCGAAAACTTTACGAGTATTCTTTGATCAAAGAAGCTGCACAAAAGTTGGAAGAGCTTTATGATTCTCATTCTAAAGAGTACAGGGTTTCTGTTTCACCCATAAGAGAGATCGAAACGATTGAAAAGGTTCCGGAGGAGTTTTGGAGTATACTGAAGTCAGTTGAAGATGAAATAAGACTTAGAAAGAGAGTTTACAGAATTTCAAAGGACTCTTACTCCATCACCAAGAAACTTGAAGAGGTCAAAGAAATTGCATTCCGAAAACGCAGATCCACCATAAGGGAGATCATGTTAAGGGCTCGTGATAAATTAGAAGCGGTTGTGATCTTTGTGGCGATACTTGAACTTCTGAGGGTGAAATTTCTATCTCTTGATCTCGCAAAAGGAGAGGTGTCCGTCTACGAAAGCAGATCTGATCGCTGAAATAGAAGCTTTGATAATGGCTTCACACGGTTTGAGTACAAACGAGATTATGCACATAACCGGAAAAAAGAGAAACGAAGTCTTAGAAGCCATTGATAACATAGAAGAAAGATACTCGTCCGAAGAGCATGGTGTCGAATTGAAAAATGTGGCCGGTAAGTATTCCTTTTTCACAAAGGTAAAGTATGCCAAGGTAGTCTCAAAATTGAGGAAGAAATCCGTGATGGATTTAACACGTTCTCAGATGGAAGTTTTGGCTATAATTGCCAAAAATCAACCGATCACCATGAAAGAAATCTCCAATTTCAGAAGTGGACTCCCTGTAGGACAGGTGAAAGAACTTTTGGCAATGCGTTTGATAAAGCGAAAGCGAGATAAGAGTAAAAAAGGTAATCCTTATATTTACACCACGACAGATGAATTTTTAAAAACACTTGGAATTTCCGATCTTTCGGTTGTAAAAGGAAAGGAGGATGTATCTGCTGAGAATACAAAAGTACCTGAGAATGTGCGGAGTGGCATCGCGTAGAAAAGCGGAAGAATTAGTCAAAAACGGTTCTGTAAGGGTGAACGGCAAAAAAGTGAACGATTACATCAAGATCGATATGGAAGATACCGTAGAGGTTAATGGCAAAATTGTCAAACCACGAACGCTTGTCTACTACATGCTTAACAAGCCCAGCGGGTACATCACGACGAAAAAGGATCCTCAAAAAAGAAAAACTGTTTTTGATTTGTTGCACGTTGAAGACAACGTTTTTCCGGTGGGGAGGCTGGATCGTGATACGGAAGGATTACTGATACTCACAAACGACGGAGAACTTTCGCAGATGTTGTTGCACCCTCGTTATGAAGTAAAAAGAGTGTACGAAGCGTTGGTAGAAGGGACACTCAACGAAGAGAAAGTCAAAATGTTGAAAGACGGGATCGACTTACCATATGGATACACGGCAAAGATGGAAGCGGAAATCGTAGGTGAGAAAAGTGGGCTGAGTAGCGTCAGAATATCTATACATGAAGGAAGAAAGCGTGAAATTCGTCGTGTTTTTAAGTATTTAGGACATCCTGTGCTTTTCCTTAAGAGAGTTTCTTTTGGACCCATTAATTTGGATCCAAAGATCAAATCAGGGGAATATCGAGCGCTCACGCGAGAGGAAATAGATGTTTTGAAAGAGTTTGTTGATAAAGTAAAAGAAATGAGACCCTCTAAAGGGTCCCATCCTTAGAAAAAATGTTGAGGGGGGATAGGGGGGTATCCACTGTCGAAAAGATGATATCATATAAAATGTATCGTTTTGGTTATGTAAGAAAAAAGATGTTGTGAAAACATATTTTCTAATGAGAGGAGTGCTTGTGGATGAAAAGAAAGTTTTTCTTTGCGTTCATATTAGTACTGGTGTCGTTAATTTTATCTTCCGCCATTATGGCGACCACTGTGGATCAAAATGGAGTGGATATGCTCATGGGTGCTAAAAATGCCCTACAACTTTACAAAAAGTATGGTGATACTGCCGGTGTTTCAAACGTCATATCCACACTTAAGCTTTTCCTGTCAAAATACACAGAACCTGCTCAATACATAGGTCAAGCTTACGATTTGCTTGGAGATGCTTATTACCTGTTAGACGATTACTACCACGCCATTAACGAGTATAAGAAAGCATTGAGCTATCTCCCTAAAAACTCCTTCAATTACGAGTATTCCATGTATTCAATAGGATATTCTTACATGAATATCGGTGATAACTCGAATGCCGTTTCCTACTTTTCTTCTCTTTACAACTCAGCCAAGTATGGAAATGAGTCCAAAGTACTGGTAGGCAGCATATACGTGAACCTCGGGAAATACACTGAAGCAAAAAAGATTTTAAGTGAGGTCAAAACTAACACGTGGAAAGCATGGGCCGTATTTTATGAAGGGAAAATAGATTTTAACTTAAAAAAATATCAGCAGGCTCAACAACTTTTTTCAAGCGTGCCAAATTACTCAAACGATCCAAATGTTATAGAGCCGGCAGCGTACTACAGCGCATATTCTCTTTTGAATATGAACAGAATTCAAGAGGCAATAAAAGTTGCCAGTCAATCTATTAAAAATTATCCTCCAACCATCTGGAGCGTGGATCTTTACACCATACTCGGAGAATCTTATTACAGAGATGGTCAATATTCTAAAGCTTTAAATGCCTTTCAAAGTGCGGTTCAACTTTCTCCAACCCCTAGTAAGCGTTATAACGCCCTTAACGCAAAAGCTTGGACCGAATACAAATTGAAAGATTACACCCAGGCGATAACCGATTGGGAAAATGTGCTTAACAACTCCATGAATTCAAGTCTAAAACTTTCTGCCGGTTTAAGTGCGGGTGCAACTTTGAGAGAGTTGAAACGATTCAGCGAAGCCATTAAATTGTACGAATCCATGGAGTCGAAGTTCACTTCTCAAAAGAATCAAATTATTCTTCAAATGGGGAAAGCTTATCTCGAATCTGGCAATTACACCAAGGCTGCGGGAATTTTTGAAAAGTTGTCCAAACTCGTTGATCCAATAAGTGACTCCGCAACTTATTGGTTGGCTTACACTTATAACGTCGAAGGGAAATACAAAGATTCTATAAACGTTCTCAACAATCTGATCAATGTCAGTAAGAGTTCAAACATGAAAGCCAAAGCTTACATGCTTAAGGGTGACATCTATTTTAAACAATCCAATTACTCTGAGGCAGAAAGTTCCTATGAAAAGGCCATTGCCATTGGAACAAAAGAAACCAAGAATGTGGCAGAGTACAATCTTGCCTTGATTTACTACAACACGTCTGAATACTCCAAAGCACTTGGTTATTTGAAAACGGTGATGAATAATCGTGTTATAGATCCAGATCTTGCACTTAATGCGGCGTATTATCTCAGTCAATGCTACGTTTACCTTCAAAATTACAAGTCAGCTTTACCCGTGTACAATTGGATAGTTGAGTACGATTTTGAGAATATATACAAACCTTCAGTGTACGTTTTAAAGGCTGTTGCCATGGAAAAGCTTGGTCAATTTTCTCAAATACCACCCTACGTGGATGGCGTGCTTAAATCCCATCCCAACTTATCTACAAAAAACGACCTGCTTTACTACAAAGCGTACGCCTATCTTGAAGAAGGAAGCGTCTCAAAAGCACACACGATAGCATCTTCTCTGTTGAAGCAAAAAATGTCAAGCAACGCTATGGGAGGAATTCTCTACATAGAAGCCAAATATTATCAATCCAAAAATGACGCAACTGATGCGGCGAAATATTTTAAAGAAGTCTACACCAATTATCCTTCGAGTAGCGTTGCGCCGAACGCGGCTTACGAACTTGGGATGATGTATTACAGAATTGGAAACTACTCAAGTGCCAAGGAAGCCTTTTTCAACCTTGTTTCCTTGTTTGGAAACGATCCAAAGGTGCCCCAGGCATTCTACTATATAGGCATGTCTTATGAAAAACTCAACAAAATTTCCGCAGCTGTTCAGGTTTTTAACACGATTATAAAGAAGTTCCCAAATTCCGCTCAAGCCGCTTTAGCTAAAAAAAGGCTTTCCGAATTAGGAAAGCGGTGAGAGCCGTGAAGGGCTTTACACTTTTGGTAGCGCTTTTACTTATTGGTGCTGCCATTATGGCCCAACCTATTTTGTTGGAGATCAACACAAATTTTATCGCCCATAAATTGGAACCAACTATGGGCTTTGCACCGAAAAACATCGGAGTGCGTTTGCCAAAAATGTCTCTCAAGTTGAACGTTGGCATTTCAAAAATTGCTCCGCTTATTTTGGTGCCCGAAGAAACTCATATGAGTTTTGAGGTTTTTTCGTTTCCTCGAAAGAATTATGGATTAAGAATAAACAAGATAGAAAGGGCCAAACTCGTTCTTCCCGAAGAATGGAGGTATAAGGGCGCTGTGAAATACCTACCCGTCGTGCCAAGATTCGCACTTAATTTTCCGAAGATTCGCCCCTTCCATTTGGTGGCATCGCTGAAAAAGATCCACAGGACTTTTAAGGGAGTTAAAGTTGAGAATTTGAACATTTCCAAGGGAATATACCTTTCCGTTCTTCTTTACAGGCGAAAAGAAGTGAATGTCTCGTCCCTTAAAATCCTTGAGATGAAGAAAAAGCTGACGGCGTATTCTCCACTTGGGGGATTGGAAACGATTGGCAAGTTTATGAAAGAAAGTAAATACGCGTTTTGGAGTACGCCAAAGAAGTTTGGAATGGAAATAGACACGCCTCTAATTTCAAACTGGATCGTTTATGATTATGCAAAAAAACGTGTCAGTAATTTCTCATCTTCATTCAACATGGGTCCTTTTTCCACGTTGATATCGATGAAGGAAGGCAATGTAAAAGGTGATGTGCACACCTTAAGCGGTATTTCTTTTGGGACAGAAGTGTCATCGAGTTCAACCGTTTCGTTATTTGCTGAAGTTCCGGTTTCTTTTGGTAAGTTTGGTGTCATTGTGGGGGGAAGATACGTCATGTCTTCTCCAACTAAATTCGAGCCAAATATAACTTTGAAATACGACATGGAAAAATTTTCACCTTACATCTTCTACAATTCTGAAAATTCTACCCCAATTGTTGGAGGTGGGCTGATCGCAAACACATTTTTGATAAATGCCGGGATAAGCTTGGATGCCACGCCAACGACGAGTTTGCTCATGCAGTACTTCAGCCCTATAGGGATAATAGGGATGGGAGTCGGATTGAAAAATAAGCTGTATTCGGCTGATGTTCGATTGAGTTCAAAACCTTTTGGGTTCAATCTTGTGCAGTTCTCTTTGGATGGATCGGCGTACATGGACTCTGAAGGTG
>WFSH01000155.1 GCA_015486145.1 Mesoaciditogaceae bacterium | reverse complement strand
TTTGATTTTCAAAGCTAAATAATCGCGAAGAGATACTTGCTATCAGTTCAGTTAGAGAGATCACCAACAGGGTAACGCTAAACAAGTTGTTGAAAAAAATAGAAAATGTAAAGAGTCAAGATGTTTTTGATCCACCAGGACCAAAGTTTTTGATCCATAAAAATTAAGAGAAAACACTTCATAAGAGAATATGAAAAGAAGTTTGGTGAAATTCAGTTAGATTTGAAGTATCCATGCAAAAGTTAAACGGCGTTAAGGTGTCCAAGAAAAGCCACCCACAAAGTGGGTGGCTTTAGAGAATAGAAGGCTGTAATTTTTAGTCTTCTGCTGAGGAAGTTTCATTGGTATCAGGGCCACTGTTTGGAGTATCAGGACCGTTGTTTGGTCCTCCTTTTTGTTCCACATTTGGTCCAACTTGTTGTCCCACTTGTTGTTGAATGTTATCGTTGTCCACGGCTGATTTTGCTTCTTTGTCAGGACCTGTTGTGCTTGTTGATGAGAGTTGGGCTGGATGCGACTGAGGCACGGCTTTCAAAGTTGTGCTCTGTGAAGATGGAGAAGTCGTGGTTGCTTTGTTGGATGTCACGCCGGTTGCAGCAATAGCCGTTAGACTGATGCTCAAAGCCGCTACGATGGTTAGTAAAATAATCCATTTCTTCATGTTCATTACCTCCTTCTTTTGGAATTCGATGATAATATAGAACTAAAAAATTAAAAACAAATTAGAATTCCAAAATCAATGATACAATTTAAGTGATGAAAATACTTGTTGTGGAAGACAACCTGGAGTTAAGTGAAAATTTAAGAGAGGTTTTTGAGCATGAAGGGTTTGTGGTAGATACTGCCCACGATGGAGACCTTGCACTTGATCTTGCTTTCTCAAGTGAATACGATGTGATCGTGCTTGATATTATGCTTCCAAAAATGAGTGGATGGGATGTTTGCACAAATTTGAGAAAAGAGAGCATCGATACGCCAATTTTAATGTTAACCGCTCGTGATTCCATATCAGATCGGATAAAGGGTTTGGATGGAGGAGCGGATGATTATCTTGTAAAGCCTTTTGATCTTGAAGAACTACTTGCAAGGGTTCGTGCTCTGATTCGCAGAAATTCAACAAAGAAATTGAATTCAGTGGTTCTTGGAGATGTGAATTTAGATCTCGCCAAAAGAGTTGTAAGTGTTAAAGGGAAGCCTGTTAAAATGAGCAAAAAAGAATTCGACATTCTCGAATACCTTGTTTTGAATGCGGGAATCGTTTTAGACAGACAGAAGATCATAGAACATGTTTGGGAAACTGGTTTTGAAATATACAGTAACGTTGTGGATGTGTACATAAAGTACATAAGGGATAAGTTAAAAAAACATGGTGTTGAGGATCTAATAGAAACAGTTCGAGGAGTTGGATACAGAGTGAGGGACAATTTGTGAAAACGATAAAATTCAAGATAATGTTGTGGTTTACCGCCATGCTGATAATATCCTTTATGATCACTGGCTGGGTAGTGTATCGCTTTCAAATTACGAGTTCTTACAAAACTTTCGATTCTTATTTAAAAGCCTCAGCAAATAAGGTAGTTAACTATCTTAAATCTGTGAGTTTTAAAACCATCTCGCTTCAATCGTTCCTAAATAATGTAGGTGCCTCTAATATTTCTTATTATCTATTTGATAAAGAAAAAAAGCAAATGATTTCTTTCACATCTGAGGATAACAGCGATTTACAAATTGCTGAATCGGCGCTTAAAAGATTTTTTTCTGGTTCTCCTAACCCGTTTACTTTTGAAATAACTCACGTTTTATCGCCTGAAAACGTTCAGCAGTCCAACCCATATAGAATTCTAGTGGTACCATTTCAAAAGAATAAAAATGAGTATTATCTTGTAGCCATCAGATCCATGGAGGAATTCAATGCCACGGTTTCAAGTGCAACGATTTGGATTTGGATTGGTTTGATCATTGTTTTTACGATCACAATAGCGGGTGGATATATGATCATAAGTAGAGCCTTGAAGCCAATTGAAATGATGGCATCCCAAATGAAAAAGATCAAAGCTGAAAGCTTATCCTTTCGCATAAAGGTTCCAAAATTCGGGAGTGAGATCGAAACTCTTGAAACATCTGTAAATGCTGCTTTGGATAGAATAGAGGACGGTGTCAAAAGAATAGAGCGCTTTTCTTCTACAGCTGCCCACGAACTTAGAACTCCGATTTCGGTGATAAAAAGTGATGCTCAGCTTGCTTTGTTAAAGAATTCTGAGAGTGAGGTGCTAAAAGCTCTTAAAAAGATCGTTGCAAAATCAGATGAAATGTCGAAACTCATTGACACTTTACTTGCGCTCACTCATGTTAGGAAAGACATAGCGGGGAGATTCACGTCTGTTGATTTGTCCGAAACGATCGTGGAATTAGTTGAAGAACTCGTGAGAAAATATCCAAACAGGATAGAAGTTGAATCTCAGGCAGATATTATTGTCAGAGGTGATCGAGTGCTTCTCAAAGAAATGATAAAAAATATCGTTGAAAATGCGTGTAAGTACACTTCTGGAAAAGTAAAATTACTTTTGGATTCCAAACATCTCGAGGTTTTGGATGAAGGTCCTGGAATGGATGACAAAACACTTAAAAACGCTTTCGAAGAATTTTTCAGGGGAAGAACGAACATTCCTGGATTTGGGTTAGGTCTCAATTTGGTAAAAAGAATAGCCACACTTCATAACATGAGTGTGAATATCAAATCTTCTCCCCAAAGTGGTACAGATGTGATGATTGATTTTCCAAATCGTTAGGCAGGCGATGTGAATGTGCGGAATATTTGGAGTTATAGGCAAAACGAACTCGCAAGAATTATTTGAAGTTTCGAAGACGCTTTCCCATCGTGGGCCGGACGATGAAGGATTTTGCTCAATACCGGATCTCAAACAGTTTGGTGGAAATGATACTGTCGAGGAGTTAAACCTTCCGAAATTGGAGGGGAATTTTCGAGCGGTATTTGGGCATAGACGTTTAAGCATAATAGATCTCTCGGCGAAATCACATCAGCCAATGGAAAGAGATGGGTATCTTTTAACTTTCAACGGAGAGATATACAACTACAAAAAAATAAGACGTGAGCTTGAGTCTCTTG
>WFSH01000154.1 GCA_015486145.1 Mesoaciditogaceae bacterium | reverse complement strand
CTCGGCACATCCTGTGCCTTCCTTCGCAGCTATCGCTTTGGTCGTAAAAGCAAGAATACATTGCACACTGTGCAATCTTGCTCTCTGTTCTTTCACATCTTGTATGGCGTCTTCATATGTTTTGACGAAGGCTTCAAGGGGTGGTAAAAACGAAAAAACAATGAGCTCATATGTCCTGACAGTACTTCGAGTGTGCTTTTTTTACTTGATGACAAGGCGTTTTTGAATGACTTTGTTCAAACTTACAAGAACAGAATAGAAAATTGTCATATTATGACTCTATCGTTTTAATCTGATTTATCAAAGAAATCGTCACCTTTTTACCCACACAAAAATGAAGAGAGCCAACCTTTATAAAATTTGTTGTGAATACCTCGGTCATTTTATTTTTAAAGCAATTCCAGAAACCATGAAATAAACTTCATCACACAGGGCAGCTATTTTTGCGTTTAATCTCCCGAGTTCTTCCACATATCGTCTTGTCATTGGATTGTTTGGCACGATACCCATTCCCACTTCATTTGTGACAATTATTTCATTTCCATTTAAACTCTCAATGAGCCTTTCTGACATGATGTTTGGATCGAGTTTCCCGTAAAAAATGTTTCCGAGCCACGTTGTTAAGCATTCTATGATACGCACATCGTAAGAATTCGTCTTTTTCAATATTTTGTTCAAGTATATTGGTTCCTCAAAAGTGTCAAAAAGCATTCCTCTTTCGTTTTTGTGTTTTTTTATTCTTTCCTTCATTTCATTGTCAAATGGAACTGCCGTGGCTATGAATGCCCTTTTTTTACCCATATCGATGGCTTTTTTTAAGGCAAAAGCACTTTTCCCAGAACGTTCTCCGCCGGTAATGAGTATCAACTATCTCACCTCAAAACAAAAAACCGACCACACAGGTCGGTTTGGTTTCCCTTTTTAAGCCTAACCTCACACCTCATCCGAGTGTACGGGAATACATTCAGAAAACAGGCAGGTCTCCTGACTTCCGGGTCATTCTTCATCTGTGCCTTCCCGGTTTCCCAGTGGCATTTACAGACGTCGTCGCCGGTTACAGTGGCGGGACCGCGCCGGATTTTCACCGGACTTCCCTTTTAAACTTTCGTACCTGTTCCACGAATATTTTAGCACACACTCTGCTTTTCTTCATAATTTGTGTGGGCAATATTTCTGAATAAAAAACCAATTTCTTGAAATCTCGTCAAAACTGATTTTCTCATTGTATTTTGCGAAAAACTTAAAAATTCAAAAAAAGAAGAAAGAGGTCATTGGGACCCTCTTTCTTCTTGTCGATTACGCAGTTTTCTCTTTTATTTTGAAAGCGAATAGAAATCTATACCTGGTCTCATGGCGTTGTAATACCACCCTTTGACCCATGTACGCTGCACGTGAACCACGAAAGGTTGTGAGAGCCACAAGTACAGAGCTTCGTTATGAGCTAAAACATTGAGTTTTTCAAAGATTGCTGCACGTTTTTGCGGAACTGCTGTTTTCATTGATGCGTTAACAAGAGGATCCATATGCACTTTTGCCCATTTTGTGTAAGAGGCTCCAATAGACGCACCGTATGCTCCAGCCGAGGAATAATAAGGCTGTGCAAAGTCGTAAGGCCCTGGATAATCGGCAAGCCACCCAATGGTGAACATTGGGAGTTTCCCTGTTTCATAGTCACTTAAAAAAGTTGCCCATAGTTCAGACGCGACATTTATTCTGAATTTTGGATTAAGTTTTCTCGCGTAGGCCTTCAACATTTCACATGCAGTTTGCCATGCTGGAACACCTGTTGTGTACACAACTGTGAATTTAAACCCTTTCTTCCATAATTCACCGTTGTAAGCCTTTTTGAAGTAATATTTTGCTTTCGCAAGATCTTGGTGGTAAGCCGGTGGAACTGTTGGATTGTATCCAAGCATACCTTGAGGTATTGCGCTGTTAGGTGTTATGCCATGACCAAGCAAAACTTGGTTTATATAAATTTTGTATGGGAAAAGATATTCAAAAGCTTTTCTTACGTCTAAATTAGAGAAGAAATCCGGTGGAATTCCATTTCCGTCGAGCTTACCAGAACCTATGTAAGGATTTCCTTTAGCCGCAACGTTCCACGTGAAAACGAATTGGTTAAGAGACAAAGTCGGAAAGCCTTTTCCAGGGGTCACGCTGACTCCTTTAACACCTTTTACTTGTTTGATCAATGATATTGGAACGTATATCATGTCTGCTCGTCCACGAAGAAGGTCGAGTTTTCTCGTTGTGAATTCGTTTACCAATTTTATGATTCCGTATTTTATTTTTGCAGGTCCTGCCCAGTATTTGTCAAATCTTTTGAACACAGTCTCCCTGGCTTTTGTCCATCTTTCAAGTATGAATGGTCCAGTGCCGTTGGTAATGTCATAAAGTGGATCTTTCTCACGAGTTGGGTTGTTGTATTTCCACCACGTGTCAGCCGTGCCCGGCCACGCACCATGTGCCACTGCCCATTTTTGATCGAGTATTGCTGCCCAGCTCGCACCATGCGCAAGTATGAAAAGGATAGGTGGATATGGATGTGGAAGGTTGATTATGACCGTATTTCCTTTTATTTCGAATGCTTTGCTGAGAAGCTTAAACGTATCTATCAACGCCTGTCTGTACTTCGCATTCTTCGGAGTTTTCGTCCCCTTTGTGAAGAGATCACTGAAAGATTTCACACCGGCAAGCTTTACTGCCCATTGAGTGATGTCATCAACGTAATTCCCATTGATTTCCGGGAGTAATGCCTCACTCAACATCCATTGTGGCCCACCTGCTCGATCAAAAATCACGACCCTTTCAAGAGAGTAAACAACGTCCTGTGGCGTGAGAATGTCACCATTGTGGAAGTAAACACCTTGTCGAATGTGGAAGATGTACGTTTTGCCGTTGTTGAGAATCGTTCCATCTTTCACGCTTGGAACATTTGTAGAAAGCATGGGAAGGAATTTTTTAATAGATGGCCCATCGTACTGAATGAGGTTGTCGTAAACTTGCCAAATGGCTTCTCCAGATGATGTGTCATAACACCATGCCGGATCGAGAGTTGCGATCGTCCCCACAGTTTCATCAACTATGGTGTTGGGATGTGGCACAGCGGATTGTGCCATACCAATGAACGCTCCCACGAGGAGCACCGCCATAAGAATTACCAGGCTCTTTTTCATCTAACATGACCCCCTTTAAAAAGTTAGCCAACTCGATCTCACTGGTGAATATTCAGTTTCAATTGCAAATATGAGATCGTTGACACGGTTGTAATTATATTCCTTAAAAAGAACGCGTGTCAAGTAAAAAATTTAACCTTGAATTTGACTTACCTTAATATGGAATGCTCAATGTAACTTTTCGAAGTCCCGTCAAAACTGATTTTTCCATTTTCTCATTGTATTTTGCGAAAGACTTAAAGATTCAGAAAAAAGAAGAAAGAGGTCATTGGGACCCTCTTTCTTCTTGTCGATTACGCAGTTTTCTCTTTTATTTTG
>WFSH01000153.1 GCA_015486145.1 Mesoaciditogaceae bacterium | reverse complement strand
GGAATCTCGTTTTGAAGAGATCCTGAATAGTTCTCTCGGAACTTTCAAGATGACAACGTGGATAATTCAGCAGCCTTTTGTACGGGCAATTCATGAATTGCCCCTACGAAATCAAAAAACAATGATCTCATATGTCCTGACAGTACTTCGAAGGTGCTTGTTCTTTTACTTGATGACAAGGTATTTTTGAATGACTTTGATCAAACTTACGAGAACAGAATAGAGAATTGTCATGTTTTATCCACACAAAAACGAAGAGAACCAAATTCTATAAGAGGATGTGAAATATGAAATCTGGTTTTGTCTGTCTTGTTGGGTCACCAAATGTTGGAAAATCCACAATGGTGAACTCCATAATCGGGAAAAAGATATCCATAGTTTCGAAAAAACCACAAACGACAAGGCACAGAATAAACGCCATATGGAACGCACCAAACGCGCAGGTCGTTTTTGTCGATACTCCAGGTTTGCATAAAGCCATTCACAAGCTTGGAAAATATCTTGTCAAAATAGCGATCAACTCACTTGAAGGAAACGATCTCCTGCTTTTTGTGACTTCTGCAGAAGGTGTCAAAAAATCCGATGAGATCGTGGCTGAAAGGATCAGCAACGTAGAAGTTCCCTTTATAGGGGTGGTAAACAAATGTGATCTCAAAGGAAAATTGGCGATAAAGTCAATTGACAGCATGTTCACTTCCATGAAGAATTGTGTTGGTGTTCACCACATATCAGCCATCAACAGAACGGGAATTGACGAACTTATCGGTGAAATATTGAAAAATCTTCCGGAAGCACCAGCGTATTATCCAATTGGTACTCTTACGGATCGACCTTTGAATTTCATGATTTCAGAGATCGTGAGGGAAAAAGTGTTCAGATTTACCCGCGAAGAATTGCCGTATTCGAGTGCTGTGCTTGTGGATTATACGGAAGAAACTCCAGATTTGATGAAGATCTGGGTAACCATTTTAGTGGAGAAATCCTCTCAAAAGCCCATAATGCTTGGGAAAGGTGGTAAAATGATAAAGAAAATAGGGACATTTGCTCGCAAAGATATAGAGCGTCTTGTTGATAAGCATGTCTTTTTGTCAGTGCACGTCAAGGTTAAGCCAAAGTGGACGGAAAGTGATAAAATGTTGGAAGAGATGTTTAGAGGAGAACTAAAATAAAAAGATTTGAGGCGATATGATGAAAACAGGTGCGGAAAATGTTGAATGGAAACTCGATGATCTTTACGATTCTTTGGAAAAGATGGAAAAAGATGGGGAGAAATTACTTGAAAGAAGCAAAGAGTTTCATGCAAAATACTTTAACGTGGAAAAGCTTTTTGACGATCCTGAAGGTACCCTAAAGTCCATTAAAGAATTTGAGGATATTGGAGCAAGACTTTCCAGAATTTCCCAATATGTGCAGCTTAGATTTTCTGAGAATACGGCATCAGAAGAAAACAAAAAATTGGTTTCTTGGCTTGAGAACCTTGAGAATGAGATTCAGTCAAATTTGCTGTTCATTCAAATTGCGTTTTCAAAAATGTCAGATGCTCAATTTAAAAAATTGATCAACAGATTGAGTGGATATCGCCACTTTGTTGAATCTGCAAGACGTTTTAGAGCACACACACTTTCTGAAAAAGAAGAGCAAATAATAGTGTATAAAAACACCACTGGTTCAGAAGCGTTTGTCAAGTTTTACACTCAACTCACTTCAAAGTACAAGTTTAGAATAGAAATAGATGGAAAGATTCAATTTATGAATGCTTCTCAGCTCAGATCGCTAAGAATGCATCCCGATGCCAAGATTAGAGAAGAAGCCACATCAAAACTTTTCAGACGGTATAAAAAAGACGCGCTCAGCATAGAAACTTCTTACACGGCTGTGGCGAAAGATTATGATTTTGAGGCAAGACTCAGAAACTATCCATCTCCGAACAGCATGAGAAATCTTCAAAACGAAGTAGATGACACGGTGGTTGACACACTTGTGGAGGTTACCACCAAGAACAACTCCCTTGTCAAAAAATATTACAAGCTAAAGGCAAAGCTCATGAAAGTGAAAAAATTGAAGTTAAGTGACATATATGCCCCCATTGGAAAACCAATAAGAACTTTTAAATGGAATGAAGCAAGAGAAACCGTTCGAAAAACTTTTTACGAGTTTCATACTCAATTTGGAGAGATAGTAGATGAGTTTTTTGATAAAAACTGGATTCATGCTGCACTTAAACCCAGCAAAGTCGGGGGAGCGTTTTGTTCTTATGCCGACCCCAAACATCATCCTTATGTACTCTTGAACTATACGGGTCAGATACGAGATGTCATGACACTTGGTCACGAACTTGGTCATGGTGTTCATGGCTACCTTTCCGGTAAGCAGACGCTTCTGAACTATGGTACTCCTTTGACGATGGCAGAAACGGCTTCAACATTTGCCGAAATGCTTTTGATGGATCACTTTCTTGCCACTCTCTCAAAAGAAGAAATAATCCCATTCGTCTCTTCGAAGATCGAAGATCTCTTTGCCACCACAAACAGGCAAAACATGTTCACAAGATTTGAACGGGCAGCTCACGATAAGATATCCAAAAGGGGAGCATCCTTTGAAGAGCTATCGGACATATACGAGGAAGAGCTTCATGGCATGTTTGGCGATTCTGTGATTTACAACACCGAATACAGGTGGGAATGGGCATCCATACCGCATTTCTTTCACACACCTTTTTACTGCTATGCTTACGATTTTGCCCAACTCATGGTGCTTTCATTGTATCAACGTTATAAAGAGGGAATGCCAAATTTCAAGGAGAAATATGTAAAACTTCTGGAAGCTGGGGGATCAGATTCTCCAGAAAAGCTTCTTGAACCGTTTGGAGTGGATCTGAAAGATCCCGATTTTTGGCAATCTGGCTTTGATTATATAAACAACACACTTATCAAAAAATTGGAGGAGATCGTGTGAGAATACTGGTGGCACAATCTGGAGGTCCTACGGCGGTTATAAATGCCTCTCTTGTTGGTGCTGTGAAACGGGCAAGAGAATTGGGACATGAAATATTTGGGGGAATTTATGGTATCGAAGGTGTACTTAAAGACAAAGTGATCCCCCTTCTTCAAAGTGAATTGGAATTGGAGAAAATCTCGCACACTCCTGGAGCGTTTTTGGGGTCTTGTCGATTTGTACTTCCCGAATTTGGTGCAGAGGAGTACGATGTGCTTTTCAAAGTTTTTGAGGCTCGGAAGATTGACGCTTTTCTCTATATTGGTGGAAACGATTCCATGGATTCTGTGGCTAAAATATACCTCGAAGCCCAAAGAAGGCACTTTCCAATGTTGGTGATCGGAATCCCAAAAACGATAGATAACGATCTGGTTGAAACAGATCACTGTCCTGGATTTGCGAGTGCAGCGAAATTTCTAAATATTGTGGCATCGGAGTTTGTTATCGATTCTATCGCTTATTCAGAACCGTCGATTTCTGTGGTAGAAACGATGGGGCGTGATACCGGTTGGCTTGCGGCTTCTTTGAAACTCTCGGAACGTCTTGTGAAAGGTTTAAAAACACTTATCTACTTACCTGAAAAGCCCACCTCGGATGAAGAAATATTGAGTGACGTTCAAAGATTTAAAGATGGGCCCTTGTTGGTCGTTGTGTCAGAAGGTACCGTGGATGAGAAGGGAAACTATTTAAAAAGCACTCCCGTTTTGGATTCCTTTGGCCATCCCAAACTCGGTGGTGTGGGTGAGCATGTGGCAAGTTTGTTGGAAAAGATAGGAAAAGTGAAACTCGTGAATCCTGGTTTTGTCCAAAGGGCTGCCTCACATATCGTTTCAGGTGTTGATTTTCAAGAGGCCCAAATGGTAGCTTCGTTTGCAGTTGACAGTGTTGACGATGGGAAAAGTGGTTTCTTTGTTGCGATAGATAGGGAGAAGAAAAATTATCTTTCAACTGCAAAGCTCGTTCCAATTTCCAAAGTCGCCAACAAGGTGAAGAAGGTTCCTCAGGAATTGTTGGATAACGATATGAGAGGTTTTGTGGAATATATAGAGCCTCTTGTTGATGGACTGCCTGATTTTCTCGTAAGATAAAAGTAATGATTCTTTGGTAAAGGTGAATCCAGTTCGGATCTCTTCACGATCGTGTGAGTAGTATTTTTTAAATAACAACGTTCTTTGACATTTTAGTACCGCTTTACAAGCGGTGAGTGTAATCTTTTTGAAGCCTTGTCAAAACTGATTCAGACGTTTGTTCCATACAAGATGCTCATAACAGAGCACGCTGCAT
>WFSH01000152.1 GCA_015486145.1 Mesoaciditogaceae bacterium | reverse complement strand
CAGAAAATGGTTTTAAACATGCTCAGTACCATTTCAATGGTAAGGTTGGGAAAGGTGTACAAGAATCTAATGGTGGACGTTACACCCATAAACGAGAAGCTTGTGAAGAGAGCTGTTAATATTGTTGTAACTGCTGCAGGAGTATCGAAAGGAAGGGCATTGCAACTTTTGAGAGAATCTGGAATGAAGCCCAAGGTTGCAATCGTCATGGCTTTGACAAATAAAGATTCAAAAGAGGCTGAAAGATTACTTGAAATTCATGAAGGGAAGATCAGAAGTATTTTTTCTATGGGTACAAGGTAGAAGGAAAGTCCTATTTTGTTGATGTGCCATGTTATAAGTGTCTTTCAAAAAGAAGAAGTGCAGTAACTACATTCAATTTTTTAAGAAATCTCTGTCCTAAAGTGTTGGTGTCGATAAAATGAGAAACTGCTGAGAATTTCTTGGTAATGTTTGATGGGGCAAATTTGTAAAGTGAAAGGGGTGGTTAGAACTTTGAATTTCTATGAGATATATGAATGTAGGAGCTGTACGTTTTGGAAGACCTTAAATTTGGATTTAGGAGGGAGAAAGAGATGAGAAAGAAAACTTTAGTAATTTTGATGATAATGTCTTTAGTGTCTTTAGTATCTTTTATGGTTTTTGCCGCATTACCATCAGATCCCTTTGTTGAAGCGACTAATCTTTTCCAGGGGCCAGGTAAGTATGGAGGAACATTGTATTTAACCCTTGGTTCTGAACCACAATCGTTTAACTATTATGGAACTTTGTCTGCTGCTGGATACGCGGTTGATGGTGAACTTTTTAGTCCACTTATTCAGGCCAATCCAGTAACGAATAAAGTTGAACCTGCATTAGCCACAAGTTGGAAAATATCACCTGGTGGAACAGAGGTTATTTTCTATCTTCGCCACGTTTTATGGTCAGATGGGGTACCTTTTACGGCTGATGATGTGATTTTCACATTCAACGACGTTATTATGAACAAACATGCGCTTGGAAATGAATATGCCAGATTTACCCTTAATGGTAAACCTATTCGTTGGGTGAAAATCAACAAATATACCGTCGCGGCATTACTTCCGAAGCCTTATGGAGCATTTTTTACAGTTCTTGAGCCTGCGCTTATAATGCCTAAGCATATCCTTGCTAAATATTTACCAAAATATAATCCCAAAGTCAAAGATCCCTCGTATTTCAATAGAGCATGGACGGTGAGTACACCGCCAAGCCAAATTGTTGGAACAGGGCCATACGTGCTTGAGAAATACATTCCTGGACAACAAGTAGTTCTTAAAAGAAATCCTGATTTTTGGGAAGTGGATCCTTATGGCAAACAGCTTCCATATTTCAAAAAATTAGTCTTTTCAATAGTTAAATCTCCTCAAACGCGGTTAGCTATGTTTCAATCCGGTCAAATAAGTTGGCTGGGAATAAGTGCTTCTCAGTTTCCTTATTTAAAACAGAAACAGCTTGCAGGTGCGTCTTTTAAAGTTTACAGCACACTTTCTAGTGGTCAAGCAACCCCACATCCATTTATAACTTTTAATTTTGATGCAAAAAATCCATATTTAAGGGCACTTTTTAGGAATCTGCAGTTTAGAGAGGCAATGGAATATGCCCTCAACAGAAATAGGATAATAAATGACGTTTACAATGGATTAGCCAAGTTCACCGGTGACATACCTGCAGTTCTCCCTGGTAATGTTTTTTATGATTCAGCAGCTTCTTCACTTGCAAGAAAATTTAATCTCAAAGCCGCAAATGGAATACTTGATTCCCTTGGACTGAAAATGGGTCCAAACGGCATAAGAGAATTTCCGAATGGGAAGCCAGTCGAATTTAATCTCCTCACTTGGAATAACAGTCCCACGATGGATGGAATAGCGGTAATTTTCCAGAAAGATCTTGCTAAAGTCGGGATAAAATTAAATCTTCAGATTTTAAATATCAGTATTGCTTACAAAATGGCACTTGCAGGAAATTTCGAAGCTGCTTTGTTAAGTTGGGGAGATCAGCCAGATCCAGCTTTGAGAACCGCCATATGGAGTCCGGGATACCCACTTTATATAAACCATCTTTCTACTTTGTCTAAAAAACAACAGAAGCCTTTGTTTAACAACATGACATGGTGGGAAAAAATTGTTTACAATGACTTTGCTCAGGGTAAAACTCAAATGTCTTTAGCAGAAAGGATTAAGTACTATAATCAGTGGGAAGAAATTTACGCCACTGAGATTCCATATCTCTTTGTTGCCGTACCAAATACTCTAATTGCTGTTCAAAATAACATAGGTAATTTCTTTGTGTCTCCGAATGATCGAATAGTCTTTACGACTTATACAACTTTTATGAAGTAAAAAACGAGCGGGGTTATTCCCGCTCGCTTTTCTTTTTATGTTTTAAGTGGAAAGAGGTGGATTTTCTATGGGTTCTTATATAATTCGGAGAATACTAATATTAATTCCCATGATGTTTATAATATCTGTGATATGTTTTACGGTTATAAAGCTCGAGCCTGGTAGCTACATTAGCCAATATTTAGAAAATGCGAGAGTTTCTCCGCAAACAGTAATTATGTTGAAGAAAAACCTTGGTCTTGATAAACCTGCTATAGATCAATATTTTATGTGGTTGGGAAATATAATCTTTCATGGGAATTTCGGGTATTCTTTTTCATATCAATTGCCTGTAGCAGATCTTATTTGGCAATATATGGGATGGACGGTTATCACTTCATTATTATCCATGGTATTTACATGGATAATTGCCATTCCGCTTGGCATTTATTCTGCAAGACATAGGTATGGTTTTGGAGATTACACAGCTACTTTTTTGGGATATATTGGGATGTCAATTCCAGATTTCTTTTTAGCGTTACTCTTGATGTATTTGGCATTATCACTTGGAAGCAAATCTGTCGGAGGACTTTTCTCACTCAAATACATTAGCGCACCATGGTCAATGGGAAAATTTATAGATCTTTCTAAGCATCTTTGGATTCCCACCATAGCGATAGGAGCAGGGGGAATAGGGGGACTGATGAGAATTATGCGTGGTAATATGATGGATGTTTTAAACTCACCCATGATACTCTCACTTAGAGCAAGAGGCATAGGGGAAAAGAATGTGACGTGGAAACATGCCGTTAAAAATGCAATAAACCCTCTTATAACGATTGCTGGCATGTCGTTACCTGGTGTTTTCAGTTCCACAATAATTGCCTCCATAGTTTTGAACATTCCCACAATGGGCCCTTTTTTTTATAATGCTTTGCTAAATCATGATCAGTATTTAGTTATGGCATATCTGTTAATGCTTGCTCTATTGCTTCAAATTGGCAATCTTCTTGCGGATATAGCTCTTGCGCTTGTTGATCCGCGAGTTAGATACGATTGAGGTGATTTGAAATATGAAAAAGACAAAAGAAACAAAAAATGTGGAAACGGACTTCCAAAAAATGGTAAGGGTGTTTTTGAAGAGCCCATTTGGTATTGCTGGGGGAATAATATTGATCATTTTGTACTTAATGACTTTATTTGCTCAATTTATTTCACCATACAATTTTACAGATTTGCATTCTAAATATAGGTACCTTCCACCTACACCAATACATTGGATTGATTCTAAAGGAAAATTTCATATATTTCCATTTGTTTATGGCATAAAAGAGAAAAGAAATCCAATAACTTATGCCATGGAATATGTGGTTGACAAAAACGAAATCTATCCAATACATTTGTTTGTTCATGGAGAAAGTTATAAATTTCTTAATTTGTTCCGTACAAACGTGCATTTATTTGGAATAAGTCCCAAAGCTCATGGAATGCTAGCGCTTTTTGGAACAGATAAATATGGGCGTGATCTTTTTTCTCGAACTATAGTTGGAGGACAGGTATCAATGACAGTTGGTTTGCTCGGTATAGCAATAAGTTTTGTGATAGGAATAATAATAGGAGCTTTATCTGGTTTTATCGGTGGTACTTTTGATCTAATAATCCAAAGGCTCATAGAAGTGTTAATGTCTTTTCCCACTTTGCCACTTTGGCTTGCTCTCAGCATGATAATTCCTCCCAGTTGGCCATCAACATGGGTGTATTTTGGGATTGTTACTGTACTTTCTTTGTTGGGATGGACTGGCCTTGCAAGAGTGATAAGAGGAATGACGCTTAGCATGAGAGACAAAGATTTTATTTCTGCTGCAAGACTTGCGGGACAGACAAAAATAAAAATTATAATACATCACGTCTTGCCAAATATCATGAGTTACGTAATCGTTGTGGCGACGTTATCCATTCCTGGTATGATTCTTGCGGAAAGCACCATGAGTTTTTTAGGGCTTGGAATAAAAGAGCCAATGACGAGCTGGGGGCTACTGTTGAGTAACGCTGAAAGCCTCGAGTCAATTTCTCTCCATCCTTGGTTCTTAATTCCTGGCGCATTCATAATAATTGCCGTGCTTTCATTTGTTTTTGTTGGAGATGCTCTAAGAGATGCATTTGACCCTTATCAATATGAGAGAAAGTAGGATGATGTGAATGAAACTTCTCAATGTAAAAAACTTGCGCATTAGCTTTAAAACAAGTAAATCAGAGTTGCTGGCGATAGATGGGATATCTTTTGAGGTCAACAAGGGAGAAATACTTGGAATAGTTGGGGAAACTGGCTCTGGAAAAACAATAACTTCTCTTTCAATTATGAGATTGTTACCGGGTAATGCAAAAGTATCTGGGGAGATCCTTTTTAATAATAAAAATTTATTAGATCTCTCTGAAAAAGAAATGGATGAAATAAGAGGGAAAAAAATATCCATGATATTTCAGGAACCGATGACAGCCTTTGATCCACTTTATACCATTGGTGCACAATTTTCGGAGGTATTATTTAAACACGAACGTATTCGCAAAGAAGAAATAAAACGTAGGTCGGTTGAAATGCTTAAACTTGTTGGGATTCCGGAAGCCGAAAAGCGTTTTGATCAGTATCCCCATGAATATAGTGGAGGAATGATACAAAGAGCGATGATAGCACTTGCACTTTTAACAAATCCAGAACTTGTGATAGCGGATGAGCCAACAACAGGACTTGATGTAACTATTCAAATGCAAGTACTAAATCTCATGAAAAGAATTCAAAGAACGTCAAATCTATCTATGATATTTATCACGCATGATCTTGGGGTAATATCTAAAATGGCAGATAGAATTATTGTTTTGTATCTTGGCAAAATACTTGAAACCGGCAACGTTAAAGATGTAATTTTTTCGCCATTTCATCCATATACCCAAGGATTAGTTTCTTCTATTCCGACTTTAAGCACATCTAGAACTGGGAAACTTCATTCCATTCCTGGCAATGTACCTTCACTTAGCGAAATTAAAAAAGGATGCAGATTTTATTCAAGATGCTCACAAAGGATGGAGATTTGTAAAGAAAAGTCTCCAACCCTTTTTGAAGTTTCCAGTGGACATTATGTAGCATGTTGGGCAGTTGAAAAAAATAGAAACTTGGTGAAAATGGATGAACAATGAAGAACTTCTTAACATAAAGGATTTGAAGGTTTATTTTCCGATCAGAAAAGGAATTTTCTTGCAAACAGTTGGTTATATAAAAGCTGTTGATGGAGTTGATTTGCAAATAAAAAGCGGAGAAAATCTTTCAGTGGTTGGAGAAAGTGGAAGTGGAAAGACAACTTTGGGAAAAACAATAGTGGGACTTATAAAACCAACTGGGGGAAAGGTTGCTTACAATTACAATGGAAAAAGTTTCGAATTGTTCAGATCAGTTCCTATAAACGTCAGACAAAGTGTTCAAATGATTTTCCAGGATCCTTTTTCCTCTTTGAATCCAAGATTAAAAATTGTTGATACCTTAAAAGAAGCCCTTGAAATAAGAAAAATGTTTAGGACAAAAAGAGAGATGATAGACTATCTTGGCACGTTGCTCGAAAAAGTGGGTCTTAAACGGGAATATCTTTATAGGTATCCTCACGAATTTAGTGGTGGACAACGTCAAAGGATTTCTATTGTTAGAGCTATTTCAGTAAAACCAAAATTTATCGTTTTGGATGAGCCAACTTCTTCTTTGGATGTTTCTGTCCAAGCTCAAGTTATAAACTTGCTAAAAGAGCTTCAAAGAGAACTTAATTTGACTTACTTCTTTATAACCCATAATGTGGCTATTGCAAAATATATTGGACAAAAGATAGCGGTAATGTATTTGGGGAAAATAGTGGAAATAAATGATTCGGAAAATTTAATAAATAGTCCCTTTCATCCTTATACACGGCTTTTGCTTTCTGCTGTGGTTGAGCCAAAAATAGAACATGAAAAAGAAATAAAAGTTGGTGGGGAGCCGCCAAGCCCTGTAAATGTTCCATCAGGTTGTAGATTTCATACAAGGTGCCCTTTTGCTATGAAGATTTGTGAGGAAGTTGAACCAGATCTCGTTGAATATGGAGGGGCTTTTGTGGCATGTCATTTGTATTCAAAAGAGAGAACCAAGCAGATTGAGAAAAGTTGAAAACTTTGGATTTTGAGGGAGCCATAAAGTGAGTATGAGTTCAGAGGAGCTTTTTGTTTTTTTTCTTCAAGTCGCCGGAATTTCTAAAGGAAAGGCCGACATTTGTTTTCAAGAATTCAGAAGCGCAAACTGTGATATGGAAAAGTTTTCAGAATATAAACTTTCCAAGCTTTGCAAAACATTGTTTTTGCAAAGAATTATATCAAGATTGTCCAAAGTTTACGACGATCCAAGTCTCAGAAAAAGAATTGAATCTACGGTTGACGAAAATTTTCCTAACATAAAGGGTGATCTTCACGTTCATACTGATTGGAGTGATGGGACTTACCCAATAGAGTTTTATGTGAAAAAGGCTGAGAAACTGGGATATGAGTATTTAGCAATTACCGATCATTCACTTGTGAAGAAGGGAATAGTTCAAATGAACAGTGACAAATTTTTGAAACAAATGAAGCATATTGATGAATTACAGCTAAAAACACCTGTGAAAATAATCAAAGGTGTTGAAATAGATATAAATGAAGATGGATGTCTTGACTATCCTGATGAGGTATTAGAAAAAGCCGATTTAGTTTTAGGTGCCGTTCATTTTGATTACGGAAAGGGTGAAGTGAAAGCCCTTGAACTTCTTGAATCACTTCTTGAAAATAAATACGTAAATGTTATAGCACATCCGTTAAATAAAGTTGGGAAAAGACTTTTTTATGCTAATTTGAACAAGATAGTTAAGCTTGCAAAAGAAAATAAAAAAATATTTGAAATAAGTCTTGTTCCCGATAGAATTGAAGAAAGTGACTTCATAGTGGAGAATTTAAAGGATCATGACGTTAAGTTTTCATTTGGTACGGATAGTCATAGCACAAAGCAACTGGAGTTGATGAGCCTTTCAAATTTATGGCTGGATAAATTGAATAAAAATTCAATTGCGAATTTTTACGAAGATCCGATCGAGTTCATGGAGAAATAGAGATGTATACACGCGTTAAATTGGGAGTAGAAAGTTTTTTGGAAAACCCAAATGGATTAAAAAGAAAACGTATCGGTCTACTAACAAACGCCAGTGGTGTGAATTCGAGTTTGAACAAGGATTTGGATCTTTTGATAAATGCGGGGTTCAACGTTGTGAAGCTTTTTGGCCCTGAGCATGGAATATCGGGAATGGCGGCTG
Source organism: Mesoaciditogaceae bacterium (assembly GCA_015486145.1). Lineage (GTDB taxonomy): Bacteria > Thermotogota > Thermotogae > Mesoaciditogales > Mesoaciditogaceae > WFSH01. The sequence continues at coordinate 469 of WFSH01000152.1, read as the reverse complement.
ACGGCGTGAGTGTGCCAAACGACGTGGAACCCAATTACAAAATTCCAATTTTCTCACTGTATGGCAAAACACGAAGACCAACTTCTGAAATGTTAGAAGGAATAGATGTTGTTATATACGACATTCAAGATGTGGGATTGCGATTTTACACGTATATATATTCTCTTGCTTACATGATGGAAGAGTGTGGGAAAAGGGGAATAAGGGTGACCGTTTTGGACAGGCCCAATCCAATTTCGGGGAAAGTTGAAGGGCCAATTATTAAAAAGAGTTTTGAATCTTTTGTTGGAGGCTATGGCCTTGCCCTTAGATATGGTCTGACCGTCGGGGAATTGGCACGGTATTTCAACGATCGATTTAGCATGAATGTAGATCTTGAAGTTGTGGCAATGGATGGTTGGAAACGTTGGATGTATTACAATGATACAGGTTTACTTTGGAATACACCATCCCCAAATATTCCATCACT
>WFSH01000151.1 GCA_015486145.1 Mesoaciditogaceae bacterium | reverse complement strand
GTGCCTTCCTTCGCAGCTATCGCTTTGGTCGTGAAAGCAAGAATACATTGCACACTGTGCAATCTTGCTCTGTTCTTTCACATCTTGTATGGCGTCTTCATATGTTTTGACGAAGGCTTCAAGGGCTGGTAAAAACGAAAAAACAATGAGCTCATGTGTCCTGACGGAACTTCAAGGGTGCTTGTTTTTTTGCTTGATAACAAGGTATTTTTGAATGACTTTGTTCAAACTTACAAGAACAGAATACAGAATAGAGAATTGTCATGTTTTACCCACGCAAAAATGAAGAGAACCACATTTTCAGAGCATGTGAAGTTCCTAAATTTGCTCATAAGATAAGGGAGTGCTTTGATAAAAAATCTACATTAAATTGTATTGGTATGTCAAAATAAGGAATCGCATAAATATTTCAACAAAGTGATATAATCCAGTCGAAACGTACAAGCGATTTACGATTTGCAAAGGAGGGAAAGAACATGCATGTGGATGTAATAGGTGTGAAGGCAAGAGAAGTTTTGGATTCCAGAGGGAATCCAACAGTTGAAGTGGAAGTTTCACTTGAGGATGGGACCGTTGAACATGCGATCGTTCCATCTGGAGCTTCTACGGGAAAAAACGAAGCTCTTGAACTGAGAGATGGTGGCAAGAGGTACGGTGGCAAAGGTGTTGAAAAAGCAGTTTCAAATGTTAACGAGCGTATAGCTCCAAAGGTCGTTGGTTTGAACGCGTTCGATCAGGCTTACATCGACAAGGTAATGATAGATCTTGACGGCACTCCAAACAAGTCCAATCTCGGAGCGAACGCGATTCTCGGAGTGTCCATGGCGGTTGCACGAGCTGCTGCGAGTTCTGCTTATATGGAACTTTATGAATATCTTGGAGGTCCAAACGCAAAAACGATACCCGTCCCGATGATGAACGTCATAAATGGAGGGAAACATGCTGACAGTGGACTCGATATTCAGGAGTTTATGATCGTTCCGGCGGGTGCTCCAAACTTTAAAGAGGCTTTGAGATACGCTGCCGAAACTTTTCACACACTCAAATCCATTTTGAAGGAGAAAGGTATGTCCACGTCTGTGGGCGATGAAGGTGGCTTTGCTCCAAGACTTTCTACCAACGAAGAGGGTATAGAGGTGATCGTGGAGGCAATAAAGCGTGCCGGTTATGAACCTGGAAAGGATATTTACGTGGCCATTGACAGTGCCCCAGATTCTTTTTACAATGAGGAAACCGGGAAGTACCATTTTGGCGGTAAGGATATAACGACCGACGAACTTCTCGAGTTCTACAAGAAGATCGTTGACAAATACCCAATCATTTCCATTGAGGATCCTTTTTACGAAGAGGATTGGGATGGATTTGTCAAAATTACGAAGGAAATGGGAGATAGGATTCACATTATCGGTGATGATAACTACGTCACGAACATAGAAAGACTCAAGAAAGGTATTGAGTTGAAAGCTTCAAATTCCATACTCATCAAGCTCAACCAAATAGGCACTGTGACCGAAACACTTGATACCATAGAATACGCGAAAATACACGGCTTTACTTGTGTGGTTTCACACAGATCGGGTGAAACGGAAGATACGTTCATTGCCGATCTTGCTGTTGGCATGAACACCGGTCTTATAAAAACAGGTTCCCTCTCGAGAAGTGAAAGAATAGCAAAATACAACCGACTGCTCAGAATCGAAGAAAAACTCGACGAAGTTGCCACATACAGAGGAGTAGACGCTTTTTATTCCGTAAAAAGATAAAGATGGAATTTTTTTCTGACGTTGTGGACTTTTTGACAAAAAACGGTCTGGTAACGGGCCGTTTTTTGCCTTACAACCCCAAATTGGAAGAAATTTGTGATGATTCAAGGCTTTCTAACGAGTCGTGTCTTTTTGTGTGCATAAAGGGCACGCGCTTTGATTCGCACTCCATCGCTTCGACGATTCCAGCAGCTGCTTTTGTTTGTCAGAAGGTCGTGGTAACTGATAGACCGTTCGTTTTGGTTGAAAATACTCGTCTCGCACTTGCGCTTATTTCTTATGAATTCTATGGAAGGGCCTACGAAAAGCTTAAGAGTTTTTCTGCAACCGGTACCAAGGGTAAGACGACCGCCGTTACCCTTTTCAAAGAGATCGTCTCGTTGGCCGGTGAAAAGTGTGTGCTTGTCTCAACAGTTTTAAACTCCACTCCACTTTATTCTGAGCCATCTGAACACACAACACAATCTTCTCTGTACACGGCTAAATTTTTAAATAAAGCCCTAAAAGAAGGGGCAAAATTTGCGTCAATTGAAGCATCTTCTCAAGGATTGGACATGAAACGTCTTGATGGGTATCGTTTCGATCGTGTGGCTTTTTTGAACCTTTCGAGGGATCATTTCGATACTCACGTGAATTTTGAAAATTATTTCAACGCCAAGGCACATCTTTTGGATCTTGTTAAACCTGGTGGCATTGTTTTTGTTAACTTGAATGGTGGAAAGTGGGCAAGCAAATACGCCATCCTTGCTCGAAAGAAAGGACTAAGGGTTGTAACGTACGGTCAGCGAGGAAACGTTATTTTAAGAGTTCTCAAGGAAAGCGATGAAGGTATCATCTTTACGCTGAAAATAGATGGAGTTGTTTATGAATTTTGCAGCCCGGTAATAGGTGGCTTTATGGCGGAAAACATGACTGCTTCTATATTGGCAGCACATTCTTTTGGGATCGGTCTGGAGCTCATTCAGAAAGCCGTGAGGAATTTTAAAGGTGTCGAAGGGCGCTTGGAGAGGTATAGCGATGAAAAATACGATTTTTATGTCGATTTTGCTCACACGCCAGGGGCCCTTGAAGCGGTCCTCAAAACGGTAAAGAAACTTTCTAAGGGTCGTGTTATATTGGTTTTTGGCGCTGGTGGTGAAGCTGACCGAGGTAAACGTCGATTGATGGGGAAGGCGGCAGAACGATACGCGGACGTGATCTTTTTGACAAATGACAATCCCAAAAGTGAGGATCCGATGATCATAATCAACGAGGTGGCGTCTGGTATTTCTAAAAGGTCTAAGTTGGCCGTGATCCCAGATAGAAAAGAGGCGATCAAACAGGCTTTCATCGAATGGGAAGTGGGCGATCGGGTGATAATAGCTGGAAAAGGTCACGAAAAAACGCAGATATTCGATGGATACGAAATTCCATTTAACGATAAAGACGTGGCTTTTGAAGTGCTTAGGGAGATGGGAAAGATTTGAAGCTTTCGGAAGTTGCGAAGGTTGTCAAGGGAGAGTTGCGAGGATTTGATGCGGAAATAAAAAATTTTAAAGCGGATTCTCGTGAATGCAGTAATGGGGATCTCTTCTTTGCCCTCAAGGGTAAAAAATTCGACGGTCATCGCTTTGTTATGGATGTTTATGAACGTGGTGCTTTTGCAGTGGTGGCTCGAGAGATAAAGGGTGGCAGTCATGTGGTGGTGGAAGATGTCAAAGCTTCCCTTTTAAGAATCGCCAGCTGGAAAGTGAAAAACACCTTCAAAATAGCGATTACCGGATCGAACGGGAAAACTACCACGAAAGAAATCATCGCATCTCTCTTGAAAACACATGGTAAAGTTTGCAAAACGGAGGGGAACATGAATACGGACGTCGGCGTGTCCCTTTCAATTTTGAACGGTCCTGAGAATGCCAAGTTTTGCGTGTTGGAGATCGGAGCTCAATTTCCGGGGGATATTGCCAAGGTAGCCAAGGTTTTTAAACCAGATCTTTC
>WFSH01000150.1 GCA_015486145.1 Mesoaciditogaceae bacterium | reverse complement strand
GAACCAATCAAAGGAATAAATGTTAAAATATTTGTGCAAACCATCTTTCTGTTACTTCATTTACAGGAAGCACGTCGAGAAAGAAGGTGAAAGGATCGTTGTCAACAAAATTGACAGCTTTATTTGAAGAAGATCTAAAAATCGTATCCTATCAAATAGGAAAAATTCCCCAAAATATGAAACGCGTTGCTTACCGGTGCTCTTACGGATTCCCCGTTGTTGTGGAATCATATCCAATTTTGGATGGTAAGCCGTTTCCAACGATATATTGGTTAACTTGTCCACATTTAAGATATCAAATTTCGAAACTTGAATCAAATGGAGAAATATCAAGATTCGAAAAGCTCCTTTCAAATACCCCGCAGATGTACGCCGAGCACATTGCGGCTCATTTAAAATCCAGGAAAAAGGCGATAGATCTTGCCATTGCCATAAATGCCCCGACTTCCGTCGCTGAAAGGTTATCGGTGTGCGGAATGGGTGGCATTACAAATTTTCAACATGTAAAATGTTTACACATGCATGTGGCTTACCATATTGGTGGTATAGAGAATCCGATAGGTAAAATGGTGTTATCTGAGATAAAAGGTGTTGAATGCACCACTAAAGTATGTAAGATGTACAAAGAGGAGAGATAACGTTGGGTGAATATACGATCGTTGTTGATGAGGGAACCACGAGTACGCGTGCGATCGTTTTTGACGAAAACGGAACGGTTGTTTCGAGTGCCCGGCGACTACTGGAGACAGTGTACCCAAAGCCGGGATGGGTTGAACAATCGGCCGAAGAAATATATGCCAAAACTTTAGAGGTAATTCAAGAAGCCGTTGAAAAATGCAGGTGCCAACCTAAAATTTTAGGAATCACAAATCAACGCGAAACGATAGTTGTGTGGGATTCAGAAACAAAAAAAACTTTGCACAACGCCATAGTTTGGAGAGACAAACGAGGGCAAGAACTGTGTGAAGTCTTGAGATCGAAGGGATACGAAGATACTATTCGGTATAAGACTGGGCTTGTCTTAGATCCATATTTTTCAGCGTCTAAGATGAAATGGATGATCGATAACGTTCCAGAAGTTGCAAAAGGTTTAAAAAGACACAGAGTGAAATTTGGTACGATCGACTCTTATCTCGTATGGAAACTCACGGGTAACCATTTTACAGAACCCTCAAACGCGTCAAGAACCATGCTTTTCAACCTCTCAAGTTTGGATTGGGACAAAGAATTACTCGAGATTTTCGGAATACCGTTGGAATCGCTACCCGAAATAAAGTTTTCCAATCACGATTTTGGAGGTTCTGAATACGGGGAAATTTTCGGGATACTTGGTGATCAGCAGTCTTCTCTTCTCGGAAATGGCTGCATTTTGCCAGGTCAAGTGAAATGTACTTACGGCACTGGGGCATTTGTCCTGGCAAATGCCGGAAATTTAAAAAAGCCTCCAAGCACGGGACTCCTTAAAACCATAGCCTGGAACATAGATGGCAAAGTGGCATACGCTTTGGAGGGTTCTATACTTTCAAGTGGAGAAACTGTCAATTGGCTCAAAAGAATGAACATTGTAAAAGATGATGAAGAAATAGAACCTCTTGCAAGATCCGTTTCGTCAAGTGAAGGCCTTTTTTTTGTACCAGCCCTCGATGGTCTTGGTGCCCCAAGATGGAATCCTCGAGCAAGGGCCTTATTTGTTGGACTGAGCGCATTTCACACGAGAGCCCATCTCATCAGATCCGTCATCGATTCCATGGCATTTTCTGTTACCGAAGTGGTGAATGCTTTCAGGGAAAACGGTTTGCAAATTTCAAAAATAAGTGTGGACGGAGGAGGAGCACAAAATTCTCTACTTCTTCAAACACTTGCGGACACGACAAACGTCATCGTGGAAAGGCCAAGATTTCATGAAATGACCGCATACGGTGCTTTTCTAATGAGTGGCATTGGAGCTAAACGTTGGAAAATAGAAGAATTAAAAGAGTTGAAAAACGATTCAACGATTTTCAACCCCTCAAACGACATGAAAGCTGATTATATCAAATGGTTACGCTCTGAAAATCTTTCAATAAAATGGTCTGAGTGAAAGGAGAAAGGACATGGATTTCTACATTGACTCTGCGAAAATGGAAGAGATAGAAAATGCGATATCTTTTGGTTACATTCAAGGTGTAACGACAAACCCGACGCTTTTAAAGCAGGCTGAAATATGGAAAGAGTTCAAAAGCTTAAACGAATTTTACTCAAAGATCATGAAAGTATGTGATGGCGAAGTGTTCGCTCAACTTCCATCACAAAATTACGAAAATGTTCTAAGAGAATTGAAAAATCTCGATGATTCAAGACTTGTGTTCAAAGTGCCAGCTATTCCTGGAGGAATAAAAACAGCCATCAGGCTCATGGACATGGGATATTCTGTGTGTGCGACGGCCGTTTACACCTCTTCACAAGCGGCTATGTGGTCGTCCATTGATGTGGATTATGTGGCCATTTATGTCAACAGGATGGAAAAGAGAGGATTCAACACAAAAGAAAATATTGCTTCCATCCTAAACGTGTTGTCAAATTCAAGAACGAAGGTGCTTGCCGCGAGTGTAAAAACCGTGGAACAACTTTCTTATTTGATGGATCTAAAAGTTGAGCACATAACTCTTGGATACGAATTGATCAGAGCCATTCCGAAATGCGATTTTAGCGTTGAAGATGCTAAGACTTTCGATGATGACATGGAAGAAGTCATGGAAAAATTTGGAGAAAGATGAGAATACGGGAGTTTGATATCCTCAAAGGATTTGCCATATTTGTGGTTGTTTTTGTT
>WFSH01000149.1 GCA_015486145.1 Mesoaciditogaceae bacterium | reverse complement strand
GTTAGTATGCAGCGTACTCTGTTATGAGCATCTTGTATGGAACAAACGTCTGAATCAGTTTTGACAAGGCTTCAAAAAGATTACACTCACCGCTTGTAAAGCGGTACTAAAATGTCAAAGAATGTCGTTATTCAAAAAGTACTACCCACACGATCGTAAAGAGATCCATAAAAACGGTATTCAAAGTGTTAAAGAGTACCGTATTCAAGAAATCTTACCCATACGATTTCGAGGAGATCCTTTTTGACACATTAAAAAGCCTTGATTTTTACAATTATGTTGCAAGGAGTGAGAGAATTGTTCAAATTTGAAGAAGAAATAAAAGAACAACCAGAGGCTTTGCAAAGATTGCTCGACAACATTCCGAAAATGAGCAAAGACTTTTCTAAAATTGCCAAAGGGAATTTTTCTAAGATTGCCTTTTTTGGAATGGGAAGTTCGTTGTATTCAACCATCCCGGCGGTGTATCTTTTACGTTCATTTGGAATAGATGCCGAATATCACGATGCGTCGGAAGCTTTGTGGTATTTCTCCAAAAGATGGTTTAACAATGTGGATGTCTGTGTTTTTGTTTCACAGTCTGGAGAAACGGTTGAGATTCGCGAACTTCTCGACAAGCTCAACGATGTAAGCACCATAAAGCTGGGAATAACTGCAAATGTTGAGAGTTATCTTGGCAACAATTCAGATATTGTTGTGAATATTCTTTCAGGTGAAGAAAGGGCCGTTGGTTCCACAAAAACTCATATGAACTCCGTTCTAACATCTGTTATATTCTCATTGGTGCTTTCGAACTCCTTAGAAAAAGAACTTAAGAACCTACAAAAACTACCGCCTATTTTGGATTCTTGCCTTTTAAAGGCTTCAAATGATGTTGAGAATTTTCTTAACAAATATCCTTACAAACAAATAGATGCGTCGATAATTACATCGCGAGGATACGCTTTGGGAGAAGTCTATCAATCTGCTCTGACTCTAAACGAAATAGCGCGATTGGAAGTTTTCCCCATATCCGCTGGTATGTTAAGACATGGACCCATGGAACTTTTTGCTGAGAAAAAGGGAGTAACCTGTTTTGTTCCTGATTCTAAAACCAAACCCCTTTTAACCAAACTTTGTCATCAGATAGCCAATCAAACGGATTTCACTTGGATTTTGTCGAATAGCCCGATAAAGATTGAAAATACGGGAACGATTATCAACGATGTGATAAATTCTGATTTACCAGAATACCTTCAAAGTTTGCTTTTCTTACCATACGCTCAATTATTGGCTTGTAAGGTCAGAAAAAGAAAGAAGATAGAAAATGATGAGTTTCGATTTATAAGTAAAGTGACAACGGAGGAATAACAGTGAAAAAAGTCTACGTTGTGGGAAATTTGAATGTGGATGTGGTGATGGGAAATTTCAAAAATTGGCCCGATATCGGATCTGAAGTGACGGGTAATTTTTTTGATCTCAGATGTGCCGGAGCAGCAGGTAACAACGCGTTGGCTCTCAAAAAACTTGGGTTCGAAGTTCATGTGATTTCTTCAGTTGGGACTGACGATTTCGGTGAAAAGTTCTTTCTTGATTTTGGGAGGGCAGGTATAGATCTGTCAAAATGCAAGAGAAGCAGAAAAAGGACGGGAATATCGTTGGGGATTTCATTTGAAAATAATGAAAGAACGTTTTTTACTTTTCTTGGGGCTTTAGAAGATATGGACAACGATTTTATTTTTGAAGGACTGAAAGATGTCAAAAATTCATGGATTGTGATATGTGGATTCAACATCATTCCATCTTTACAAAACGATCAATTTTTGGACACCGTTGCTTTTATAAAATCACATGATAACGAAATTTTGTTCGATCCAGGGTGGCCACCACAAGGATGGAACAAAGAATTGAAAAAACAAGCGTCGCGGTTGGCCGTTTTGAGTGATTGGTTTGTTCCAAATCTGAGTGAAGCTTTGGCAATTTCGGAAAAATCTTCCATGGAAGAGAGTATCGAACATTTTAAAAATCTCGGCGTTTCGAATTGTATAATTAAACTTGGTGAAGATGGTGCCAACGGATTTATCCTTAGTGATAAAACTCTGGCAGGTGCTTTCCGACTCGGGAAAGTTAAGGATACGGTAGGTGCAGGTGATCTGTTTAACGCTGGGTTGATAAAGGGTATATCCATGGGATGGAGCAGCAAACAAATGGTGAAGTTTGCCAGTTTTTACGCTTCTTTGGGAATAACCAAGACGGGTGAAAACAGGTACCCCACTTTTGAAGAAGCTCATCGTAAATTTTTGGAAGTAGCTGGAAAACAGGATGGGCGATCTAAATTTGAAGGTGGGATTTAATGGAGGGAAATGTGAGAATTATAAAATTATCAGAGGAGAGGATGGATGAAGCACTAAAGCTTGCCGATAAAGTTTTTAGACCCAACGGCGGATCGATGAAAAAAGAGTACCCTTTGCTTTTTTCAAAAGAGAATGCACAAAATATCCTGTGTGTTGAAGAAAATGGAGAAATAGTTTCTATTTTCGGCCTATTGTTCAGAGAGATACAGTTTTTTTCGGCTAGAATTAAGGTTGCGCTTGTCGGTTCTGTTTGTACCGACGAAAAATATCGCGGAAGGGGATATTCTACAAGGCTCATGAATGAGGCGGGAAAAGTCTCTCTTGAAAAGGGAGCTTCTTTGATGATGATATCAGGAGGTAATTCAATTTATAGAAATTTTGGTGCTGTGGATGCCGGTATTTATTTCGTTCATCCAGTCTATGGCGCTACCACAGTAAAATACAGAAAAGCAACGTTAGAAGATCTCGACTTTATCGCTTATCTTCATTCAACGAAACCTGTGAGATTTGTGAGAAAAAGGGAAATATTCAAAAAGATGTTGGAAGCATCAAGAGCGGACAACATGCCGGCCGAGATCTTTGTTTCAAATTCAGCGTACGTGGTTGTCACTAAAGGTGTTGTTTTTCGTGACAAACAAGATCGTTATCATTGTGTTGAGCACGGTGGCTGTCAAACAAAAGTTGCAAGTTTAATAAGAGCTGTTTCGAGAAAGATGAACCCAATGGTAATTCACACAACATCTTCTGACTGCGTGTTGAACGAATTTTTCCACTCGAGTGAGAGTCAAAGAAGACCATTTTTAGGAACCTTAAAGATATTGGATAAGTCACTCTTTTTAAAACAGTTAAGTCCTTATCTGGAAGAGAGAACAATTGAGGGCATTGAAAAAATAAATGACTTGTCAAAGTTGACGCGGTATATCTTTGGAACGTCGGAAAATGAAGGTGAAACATTGAAAGAGCCTGTGCCTCTTCCGGATTATGGTATGGATTATGTTTAGAGGATCAATACCTTTTCTGCTTTCTTAACTAAAGTAACAGTTGAGAATGGCCCAAAAGAGAGTGCCGTTGGAAAGTACTATGAATACGGCCTTTACATATTTTGAAAGACCCTAAAACTATATTTTACAGGGGAGGATTTAAAAATGAAGATTGTTGATGCTCATGTTCATTTTGAAAACAGTAATTTAATTGAAGAAACAAAGATGTTTTTTCAATCAATAGGTATTGAGAAATTAAACCTTCTTAATCCTCCTCGATTAAAGGGGGTAAATACTAATCCTCAAGCAATTTGCTTCAAAGCAAAATATCCCAAAGATATATACATTTC
>WFSH01000148.1 GCA_015486145.1 Mesoaciditogaceae bacterium | reverse complement strand
GTAAATTTCGGTGCTCCATCACTTCAGCTCATCGCTTTCGGCCCACTACTTTGTTTGCCTACGCTTAACGTATTCAGTTACCTGAACACCTCCAAGGCTAACTACAAAACTGCTGGTTAGGCTTTGTTTCGATGGGACTTCCACCCATTAGAGTTAACACAATTTCTCAGCCGCACGTCATATTTTACCCACACAAAAATGAAGAGAACCAAATAGTTGCTTTTGACAGTGCTTCGAGAATGTTTGTTCTTTTGCTTGATAACAGGGTATTTGGGGATGATTTTGATCAAACCCACAAGAACGGAATAGAAATTGGCATATTTTACACACACAAAAATGAAGAGAACCGAACTTTTTTATTTAAAATGTCGAAAAAATTGTACGTTTATTCACGGCAAACGAAAGGAATCTGTTGCACAGATAAATTGAAACTTTTTCGAAAATATTTCGTGGTATTATAAAATAGTTCTCTCCAAGTTCTTCATTTGAGAATTCATGAAAAAGACCGATCGCAAAGCGTAAGAATAAAAAACTTCACTTATTCACACTATCTCGAAGAGAACCTTTTGATTGGAAAATGTTAAAAGGGAGGGTTTTCTATGAAACGTTTTTTGACGGTATTTGTCCTCATTTTGCTGATAACAACGATCTATTTCGCTCAAAAGACGGAAATAACCTTTTGGGAGGGAATGTCTGGAAATCTCGGAAAATCTCTCCAACAAATAACCAATCTCTTCAATGAAGAAAGCACCACTGTCCACGTTAATCTTGTTTACGTCGGAAATGGAGCAGCACTTGATTCTAAACTGTTGGCTTCAGCAGAGATTAAAAGCCTTCCAACAATGGCTCAAGCTTATCCGACATGGGCTGCTGCACTTGTCGCCAAGGGAGTTGTAACACCGATAGAAGATTTCAACGGTTTTAACAAAGTCGCTAGAGATATTTACCCAGCTGTCCTAAACATTGGAAAAGTGGGTTCGAAAATCTACGGATTGCCTTTCAACCAGCAAGTCTATCTACTCTTTTATAGACCTCTCATGCTTGAAAAAGCCGGTATTGCTCCTCCGAGAACTCTTAAGGAACTTGCAAACGCCGCAAAGGCACTAACAATTGTTAAAAACGGAAAGGTGATAAGATACGGTTTGGGGTTCAGAGATCAATCTTGGATATTCACCGTTTTCGCGAGACAATTTGGTGGCGGAATATATATGAAAAATGGTAAATTCACGATTGATTCAACCCCAAATATTCGAGCTATGACTTACTTACTCAACCTCGTCAAAAACCGCTACGCTTACACAAAAGCTGGTTATTTCGATAATGAACTTACAACTTCGTCTGTGGCAATGATAGTGGGTGGAGCAACAAATCTTCCCTTTGATCTCTCTGATATAGCTGGCCAAAAAGATGGAATAAAAATGGTGCCAATACCCACCGGACCGGCCGGAAAAGTTTCGCCTGTCCTTGGGGGCGAGGTGCTTTTGATATTCAACACGGTTCCCAAAGCGAAACAGCAGGCAGCTTGGAAATTTGCGAAATTTCTTCTTTCCCCTAAAGTCCAACTTTATTGGGCTATCAACACCAATTATTCTCCGTTGAACGTAAAAGTGAAAGAAATGCCAAAGTGGAAAAAGTACGTTGAACAAAGTCCATATGGTGTGGGAGCAATAGTTTCTGGCTTGGAAAATGCAACCTCCTATGCAAAAAATCTGCCTTGGTGGAAATCTCTTGACAGTGCCATAGGAATAGCTTTTTCTAACGTGATGCATTTTTATCAAACCCCTTCAGAAGCCCTTGAACAAGCTCAAAAGACCGCTATAAAGATCGAAAAGAGATTCTATCAAAAATGACCTCTTTCTCCATTTAGGATGGCTAAAAATCAAATTCACAACTCGCTATGGATGAAAACGGCTGGACTCAGTTGAGTCCAGCTGATTTGTGTTTGATAGTGTACAATAATTGGTGTAAACTATGTACAAAGAACATGACGGAGGGAAGTAAATTGAAAATCGTCGTTGCGGATGATAGCAAAATGTGGCGAGCCGTGTTGAAAGATTTTTTGAACTCCGAAGGCTATGATGTGGTAATGGCCAACGATGGTCTGGAAGCTTACTTCAAAATTCACGAAGAAATTCCAAACGTAGTGATATCGGATGTTGTGATGCCAGGACTCAACGGATATCAACTCTGCAGACTTTTGAGAAACGATCCAAATTTTTCCTCCATCCCCATTTTGCTTTTAACCGCTTCTTCTGAATCGCTTAACAAATTTTGGAGCAAATATTCCGGTGCCAACGCTTACATTCAAAAGGATTCAAAAGATGGTCTTAAACAAATCAGCCTGAAATTGCGAGAAATGGGAAAAACCTTGGGTTTAGAACAAAAGCCAAATCCGATAAACGGCAAACGCGCTTTTGGGGATACGCTTGATAAATTGTTTGCGGAAATATCGTTAAGAGGAGAAGTGAGAAAGCTATTCAACCACGTGGAAGACATGAACTACACGATCAGAAGAATAAACGATTTGATGAGAGACCTTTTTGAAATAAAAGCGATGGCCTTGCTCTCCATCACTCTCAACGAAATGGCCCTCTATTCATCCGTGACAGATTTTGAATTTCTCGAGGGATGGATGGTATCTCAATTGGTGAGACCTTCTTTCCCACAAAAGAAAAGGTACATAAGAATTGATGGCGAGACTGAAACTAAAGGACTTGCACAAATTTCAAAAGTTATGAGCTTTGATTTGAAAGAGCAAGGAGTGATCACCATTTGGAGAGACAGGACCTTTTCCAACCGAGAAATTGGCAGTTTCTCCATAATTTCCGAAGAACTTGGAGGGGTTTTAAAAATAGGGGTTCAATTGGAAGAATACAGGCGCAACGCAAATTTTGACGATCTGACCGGGCTTGCCAATTACAGAGCTCTCGAGGGAGAACTCAGGAAGCTTTGGGATGATGGAAAAAATTTCGTCCTTTCCATAATGGATATCGATCATTTTAAAAAAGTCAACGATACATACGGACACGCAATTGGCAATGAAGTACTTTCAAGTATAGGAAAAATTCTCAGAGATTTCGCCAAAGACTTTAATTTTTTTGCAGCACGTTTTGGAGGAGAAGAATTCATCGTGATATCTGAAAAAAAAGAGAATTTCTTTGAGATTGTGGACAACATAAGAACCAAAATAGAAAAAGCCCGTCTTTCAAAAAGTGTTCCAGAATTGATCGTAACGATAAGTGCTGGAATTGCTGAAAGAAACGGTTTTAACAGTTTTACAGAGGTAGTGGAAATGGCAGATCAGGCGTTGTACAAAGCTAAAGAAAGAGGGAGAAACAAAGTGTTAAACTATGAAGCTAAGTAGAAAACTCTCCGTGATCGTTTTTGCGGTGTTTGGTTTAATGAGTTTGATTTTTATACTCTACATTGGAAAATTGCAGATGAAAAGTGCCGAGTCATTGGTTTCTCCAAAGGATCCGGCCGTTGTTGCCATGAAAAGGATGAAAAAAAGTTTTGGAAGTTCTAACCAGATCATGATCATAATAAAAACTCCCGGCATATTCAACGAAAAAGTTGCTGAACGTGTCTATAAGTTGGTTGAATCGTTGAAAAAAATAAAGGGCGTAACGAATGTTCAGTCCATTTTTAACTCCGCAAAAGTGAAGCTTACACTTGGCGGACTTTCATCTATACCCTATTTTAAAAATGGAATTCCCTCTTCGAATGCAACGGAAGTTTTAAAATCGCCTCTTTACGTTGGAAATTTGATTGACCCTTCGGGGCGCGTGCTTGCAGTGATAGTGAACTTTTCAAAAAATGTTGTGGGTGATGTGAAGAATCTCCTTGACAAAAATGCTTCAAAAGGATTCAAGTATTTCATCACTGGTGAGGATGTCGTACAATCTTCGATAAACTCTTCCACACTTTTGCTTGCCCTTGTGTATCCACCGTTACTTTTTGGGCTGATATGGTTGCTTTATTTCTTGAAGCTTGGAAATGTGCTGGCTGCAGCTATACCTCCATTAATATCGTTGCTTTCAGCAATGTGGACTTATGGTATAGCCGGCATGATCGGCTTGTCTTTGAACATCCTCACTTCCACAGTTGGAATATTTGTGATCGTGGTCAGCTCCTCTTATGGTTTACATTTCATAGACAGGTACATGAACAACCGAAAAAAAACGGCTCATGTGATCTCTGTCAAGAAGACTTTGCGAGAAGAGACGGTTCCAATATTCATGTCGGCTTTGACCACCGCTGTTGGATTTGCGACATTCATATTTGTTGGAATTCCAGCTTTCAAAACGCTGGGGGAACTCGTTGCGATCGGAGTGGGAATAAGCGCACTCTTCTCAATAATCTTAATTCCAGCCATAACCGAGTTTTGGGATCTTCATAAACGAATATCGCACACTTTAAAATTTCACATCATTCCATCTTCGAAGTTCAACAAGATATCCATGATCGTTGTGCTGGCAATCGTGGCAATTTCCCCGTTTTTCATATCACGTGTTCAAGTGAATTCCAATGAATTTGGATACTTCAAGAGAGATTCTGCCGTCAGAAGATCGTCAGAGATGGCGGATAGATATTTTGGATGGACCTTACCGCTCTACGTGGTTGTGGTTAAAAATTCATCTTTCACGTCTTTTGATGCGAAGCATCTTATCAACTTCGTTGACAGTATAAAAAACATTCGTGGTGTTAGCGGTATCAACTCGGCTTTCGATATTTCAAAAGAGTTCAACATTCCCTTTCCAATCCTTCAAGTTTTTTCGCGAAGTCCCACTTACAAATCGTATTTTTCCGAGTGGTTTTCTGGAAACTCCACAAGATTTTTGGTAAAAACTCCTTATACAGATACTTCAAGTATAGAGAAAATTGCTAAAGGAATTGAAAGTCTCTCAAAAAAATTGAAAGGATATGATGTTTACGTCGCTTCTCCATCGTTGATCACCGCATCCATGAATTCTTCCATAGTTACAAACCAGATCTCAACGATAATAATGGCATTTTTGTTCATCATGCTGTTGCTACTTGTGGTCTTCAAAAGTTTCTACCTTTCCATGATAGCCTCCGTGCCAATAATTTTAGCTGTGGTGCTGAATTTCTTCGTTATGGGAATTGGACACGTTTATCTTGAAGTTTCCACAGCAATCATATCAAGTGTACTTATGGGACTGGTTATAGACTATTCCATACACACGATCACACGTTACCGAATTACCAAAAATGTTGATTTGGTGCTTGAAGAAGTTGGACCGGTTATTGTTGATAACACATTTGGATTGATGGCTGGATTTGGAACTTTGCTCTTTTCACCTCTTTTATTGTACGTGAGACTTGGGCTTTTAATGTCCATTGGCATTGGAATAGGGGCATTCACGACCATGGTATTTGTTGTGGAACTTTTGAGAATGTACGAAAAAAGGCGAAATAAAATTACTTCATCTGGGGAAAACGGACAAAAATCATCCTCCAAAAACTGAAAGCACTTTGTGCTAAAATGGCACCGAATAGGCCGTAAAATAGGTAAACGTGACCTGCAATGACGGAAACGACAAAAGCCATTGTTCCCTCTATTATGGCTTGAAAAACATCCTTTCGCACGAAAATGAGAAAATAAATGAATGCACACAAAACTGCGAGCAGAATCACGTTGCCACGAACGTGCCAAAATAAAAGCTGCAGCTTGTAAGACAAGTAAGGTAATTTTGATGTATAGTAAAGTCCGAATCTCCTGAAAATCAAATTGTCAACGATCGGAAGCACCACCAACCACGTGATGGGAGAAAAGACTTTTATTTCCCACGAAAAATTAAGTCTGTAAAGCCAATAGGCAATGAAGCCAAAGATAAGTGCTATTAACAGCGGAAATATGAAAAGTTCTTTGTGTTCCACGTTTCCAGTTTTGATCAGAAAAAAGACTATAATTGACAAAGACAAAGAAATGAGAGATGCCCAAAATAGAGATTCTTCGCTTCTTTTAGATTTTCCTATGAGTAAAGGTATGTAGACCACGAAAGCCATTACTGCAGTGTCCAAAAACTTCATCCACTCCATTTTTTCGCCTCTTTCATGTGTGTTCTTGCATAAATGATATAATTTTAAGGAAAGGAGGAGATTGCATTTGCATTACTCAAAAGTTAAAAGTGCTGTTTTGGCAGGCTTAAAAGTTTTGGAAATAGACGTGGAGGCTGATATAAATTCAAGGGCGATAGTGCAAGATTGGGAGATCGTGGGGTTGGGAGACACGGCTGTAAAAGAAAGCCGAAAACGCGTGATGAGTGCAATAAAGAACAGTGGATTTGATGTGCCAAGAGGTAAAATCACGGTTAATCTTGCTCCAAGTGACGTGAAAAAAGAGGGAACATTGCTGGATCTTCCAATCGCTGTGGCAATACTTATGGCATCGGGGAAAATTCACCAGAGTGAAGGATGGATGTTAATAGGTGAACTTGGACTTGACGGCATGCTAAGGCGAATCAACGGCGCATTGCCTATAATGCTTGAAAAGCCAAAGAGAATGAGGGCAGCGGTACCGTTAGCCAATGCGGTGGAGCTTTCTCTCATCAACATTCCAAAAGTTTATGCCGTTGATACGCTCGTTAACGTGGTGAAATTGATAGAGGGAAAAGGCAATTTTTCGGAAGTAAAACGCACCGCTTTAAAGGTGAATGTAGAATACGATGTTGACTTTTCAGAGGTGAGAGGGCAGGAACACGCAAAACGAGCTCTCGAAATAGCGGCGGCTGGTTTTCACAATCTGGTGATGAAGGGCCCTCCCGGCGCCGGGAAAACGATGCTATCGAGACGATTTCCAACGATCATGCCCCCAATGACGGAATCTGAAATTGTTGAATCCACAAAGATCTATTCGGCAGCGGGTATGTTGGATGGAACACCAATAACCGTGAGACCTTTCAGGGCTCCCCATCACAGTGCCTCCACGGCGTCAATAGTTGGTGGTGGAAACAGGGCAAAACCCGGCGAAGTGACACTCGCACACAACGGTGTGCTCTTCATGGACGAACTACCAGAATTCAGGCGCGATGTGTTGGAGGCTTTGAGGCAGCCTCTCGAAGATGGAGTGATAACCATTTCTCGTGTCAGAGAAACCAACACGTATCCCGCAAGATTTTTGCTCATAGCTGCGCAGAACCCCTGTCCTTGTGGATGGGCAGGATCAAATGACGGTGTTCATCACTGCACATGTTCAGTGGCCGAAATTGCCAGATATAACAAGAGAATATCAGGCCCAATTTCCGACAGGATAGACGTGTTCGTGGATGTTCCAAAAGTCGATTATGATCGCTACACTTCCATGAAACCGGCAGAATCTTCTAAAAAGGTTAGAAACAGGGTTATGAAGGCCGTCGAAATTCAAATAAAACGTGCCAATAAGTTGAACGGAAAACTCACATCTAAAGAAGTGAGAAAATTTTGTTTGCTTGGAGAAAGGGAAGAATCGTTCTTTAAAAATGCGTCAAAAAAACTTGGCTTGAGTGGGAGAACGATGGAAAAAACTTTAAAAGTTTCTCGTACAATAGCGGATTTGGCGAACGAGGAAAAAATATCACTCTCGCACATAGCAGAGGCTTTGCAGTACAGAAAAAAAGAGGAGATCTTCATTTGAAAATTTTTGTGATGGATGGTTACGTCGATGAACCCGCTCATTTTGGTGTCCCACCGTATTTATCCACTTACCCCCGCTACGTTGCAGGACTTGCCTATATGGCTGGACACGAAGTTGAATACAGAACGATAGATCAAATTCGCCATTCCGAGATCCCAGATTCGGATATCATGGTGGTAATTGGAGGGGTCACCGTACCTGGAAACTACATGGGTGGTATTCCAATGACCACGAGAGAAGCCCAAGAAATAGCTAAAGTGGCGCACTCCAAACTCAAAATTCTCATTGGCTCAATGGCCAAATACATCGTTGACAGGCGGGGAGGCATTATCGCACATTCAAACTCTTTTGATGAATACGACGTCAAAATGTGGCAAGGATATGAAATGAATCTGTACAAAATCTTTACCGGGATGACTTGGAAGGGAAGAAGGTTCGAACTCATCAAGCGTGCTTCTGTTTTGGGAGCACAGATCGTAAAAGAACACCCAAATTTTCCAGACCTCATGTGTGAATTGGAATTAGGTATGGGCTGTGAAAGGGAAACACATTGTTCTTTTTGTACGGAACCACTGTGGGGAGCTTTTTCGTCAAGACCTGTAAAAGATGTGATCGAAGAGGTAAAAGCTTTGTACGACTCCGGAGTAAGACATTTTAGATTGGGAAGAATATCTAACATTTTCGCCTATATGGGTAAGGAAACTCCAAATCCTGAGGCGTTGAGAGAATTGTACATGTCGATAAGAGAGGTGGCTCCAAGACTGAAAACCCTTCATACAGACAACGCGAACCCCGGTTACATGTATTCACACATGAAAACCGTCGAAAAAATGGTTGAAACGATCGTTGAGTATAACACTTCTGGAGATGTTCTTTCGATGGGTGTGGAATCTTTTGATCCTCAAGTTATCAAAGCGAACAACCTAAAAATTAACAAGGAGCATTTCGTAGAAGTGATCAGAATGGTAAATTCGTTGGGGGCTAAGAGGGCTGAAGGAATTCCAAAACTTCTCCCTGGCATAAATCTGTTGTACGGTCTTATCGGTGAAAGACGCACAACCTACAAAATTAACGAAAGAGTACTCATGGAAATTCTCGATTCTGGGATGATGATCAGACGCCTCAACATCAGAAAAGTCATGGTTTTTCCTGATACACCGCTTTTCAAAGCCCTGGGAGGAAAATTACCCAAGATCGATGAGAGATTTTATAAACATCACAAGTACGTGTTACGCAATAAATTCGATCATTTCATGTTGAAACGCGTTTTCCCTCAAGGAACCGTTCTAAAAGATGTTATCATAGAAAAGCATTCTGGAAATATCTCTTATGGACGTCAAATGGGAACATATCCCATAGTGGTTGGAATACCAAAGATTTTACCTCTGAGAACGCACGTTGATTGTGTCGTGATAGATCACGGTCAACGTTCCATAACGGGCATTCCAATTCCGGTGGATTTGAATTCAGAATCTTTAAAATTGCTGAAATGGATACCGGGTATAGGAAAAGCGACTTTGTCCAAAATAGAACTTGAAAGACCCTACAAAAGCATGAAAGATTTCAAAGAGCGTACCGGTGCAGAGCTCCCAAAACGTATAGAGGAGATGGTGTTATTCAAACAAAAAAGAAAAAAATTGTAATTCTTGGTGCCACAGGGACAATAGGAAAGATGACGATCGATGTTTTGAAAGATTCGAAAGAATTTGAAGTTGTTGGAATGAGTGCCCACAAAAATTTAAAGTTGCTTTTGAAAGAAAAGTCGGAATTTCCCAAAATATTCACGGCTTTGACTGGTGGCTACGACAAAAATGTTGATTTTTGTGGTGAAGACGCCATAGAAGCACTCATGGAAAAGACATTCCCCGACCAAGTGGTTGTGGGAGTATCGGGATTTGTCGGTCTCAAGCACGCGATAACAGCGGCGAAATATTCCAAAAGATTGTGTCTTGCCAACAAGGAATCCATCGTAGCTGGCGGAAATTTTTTCTTGGAAACGATGAGAAAATCCGAGTGTGAAATTATCCCTGTTGACAGCGAGCACAACGCAATATTTCAACTTTTAGACGGAGAAAGAGAACCGGTTAAGTCCATTTTTTTAACGGCCTCTGGTGGAGCCATTAGAAACGTACCTGTTGAAAAATTAAAAGACGTGACGCCGACATTGGTGCTAAAGCATCCCGTTTGGAACATGGGCGCGCGAATAACCGTGGATTCTGCAACGATGTTTAACAAAGGTTTAGAAGTTATGGAAGCACGGTTTCTCTTTGGATTTCCTCAG
>WFSH01000147.1 GCA_015486145.1 Mesoaciditogaceae bacterium | reverse complement strand
TCTTTCATAAGGACCAAAAATGTTTCTGCTTCTTGCCACCATTTCCGCATAATGCTCCCACGTGTTGTCCCCGCAATAGAATAGAAAGTAATAACCGTTTGTGTAAACCAAAAAAGCTCCCTCTATCAAACGTTCATAAGGCTTATTTGTTGGCCAAAGAAGAGGCACTTTTTGCCCTACAAGCTTTGTTCCGTTTTCAGAGAGCTCTTGAATGTAGATAGGACCAAAATCCGATCCCCATAAAAGATACATTTTTTTACCATCGATGAAAACATCGGGATCTATCGCTTCGAAACCCTTTCCACTCACAATCGGATGACCTAAATCCACAAACGGACCAACTGGATTCTTGGAAATGGCAACTCCTATGCCAAAAGACACGCCACCCCTAATTTTGGCGGCGTAATAGAGAATAAACTCATGATTGATATAAACAACATCTGGTGACCATACATCACCATTAGACCACTTGGGAAGAGAATTGAAAACATATCCAACTTTTTTCCAATGTAACAGATGCTTGGATCTGATGATCGGGATACATTTTGCCGTTCGCCTATTGTCCTCGTTTTTATTTGAAAAATTGAAAAGTGAAGCAATATTTCGAAGTAAGGTGACTGTGCCTGGGGGAGTTGTTGTATAGATATAATAATAATGGCGATACCAAATAGCCGGAGATGGATCGGGAGCCGAATGATCATAAGTAGCAGTTCCACATTCTGCCACTCCCATTATGGCTATCAAAAGCAGTAAAACGATCACGATACCCCTAAAAACCCCCATGAAATCGCCCCAATGAGAAATCTAAAAAACCTTCCTGATTATAACATCAAAAAACTCGATTGTCAAAGTTACTAATGATATCTCAAATTCTGGCCACTTTTCAAAGTTTTGATACCCATTTTCCTCATGTTGAGAAAATTGCCAACAGAGCAGTTCTTACCTATATACGTACCTGAAGGAATAACAACGTTTTCACCTACAACACTTATCCCATGATTGTAAATATCCGGTTGTTCGGCATTTTCAACGTCGTCACCTACACCTATTGAAGTACCATCTCCAACGATCGTGTTTTCACTTATCACCGCGTTCTCCACGTGGCAATTTTTCCCGATGGTAACGTTCGTCATTATGACAGATTTTTTTACCAAGCTTCCCTCTCCAACCTCGACCCCCTGAAAGAGCACGCTTCCCTCCACATCACCATAAACTACACTTCCCTCACTCACGAGAGAATTTATTATTTTTGAATTCTTCCCGAAAAAGGCCGGTGGCATTTCCTCACTGTGAGTGTAAAAGCGCCAATTTGGATCGTAAAGATTGAGGGCTGGCATGGGAAATGTGAGCTCGAGATTTGCCATCCAGAATGAATACACCGTTCCAACATCACGCCAATACCCATCGAACTCGTAAGCGTACATGTAACGTTTTTCGGACAACATTTTGGGTATCACATTTTTCCCAAAGTCATGTGCAGATTTTTGATCTCTCGCATCCTCAACGAGAAACTTTTTCAACATTTTCCAGTTGAACAGGTATATTCCCATTGACACGAGTTGAGAACGTGGCTGTGAGGGTTTCTCCTCAAAATCAACTATGCGGTAAGTATTGTCAGTTATAATCGTTCCAAACCTACTCGCATCCGGAAGGGGAACACGGATGCACGCAACAGTTGCCTCTGATCTTTTTAATATGTGAAAATCCAGTATCTCGTTGTAGTCCATCGCATAAACGTGATCACCTGATAGTACAAGAACGTATTTTGGAGAAAACTGATCGATAAAATCCATATTCTGGTAAATGGCATGTGCGGTTCCCTTGTACCATTCACCTTTCGAGGAGGCGGCATAAGGCGAGAGCACCGACAAGCCTCCCTCTTTCCTATCAAGATCCCAATCTCTACCTATCCCAAGGTGTTTACTCAACACACGCGGCTTGTACTGAGTGAGAACTCCCACCGTATATATGGATGAATTTGCACAATTTGACAGTGTAAAATCTATTATTCTGTATTTTCCACCAAAAGCTACAGCTGGTTTCACAATGTTTTCAGTTAGAACTCCCAATCTCGTCCCTTGACCACCTGCAAGTATCATTGCAACCACATCCGCCAACTTACCATCTCCCTTTATGCAACTTGTCGCTTTTCAAAAATCAAAGGTTCGTCGTACCCTTTGTAGGTACGCTCTGATCGAATGGTAACGTTTTTGTCGAGAATGCAATTGTTTATCTTCGCTCCCTCCTCGATCACAGAACCTTCAAAAACGATGGAATTTTCCACCACGGCACCCGATCTGATCTCAACATTTCTAAATATTACACTGTTCACAACCTTACCGGCAATTATACTTCCATCGGCAACTATGGAATTCGTCACCGATCCCGTTGCTGTAACCTTAGGTGGTGCCAAATCCTTCAATTTGGTAAATATCTTCCCATTTTGATAGAAAAGTTCGTGAGAAACTTTTCGATCTAACATATCCATGTTTATTTTTTTGTATTCCAATATGGATTTTTTCACGTTATGCCAATAACCTGTAAATTCGTAGGACATTATTCTAAGCGTACTAAGATTTGGAATTATGACATCGTTTACAAAATCACAACCTCCATTTGGAACAGCTGCATACAGCAAGTCCATGAGCATCTTTTTGTTTATGAAGTACACACCCAAATTTATTTTGTCCCCTTCAGGATTTGGATGCTTTTCCTCAAAATTCACCACTCTTCCCTCATCATCTGTTTTGACCACTCCGTAGAGTTCCGGTTCGTAACCCTCAATGGATTTGGTCATAACCGTTATATCAGCCATAGATATCATGTGATAGTCGTAAAGCGCTCTAAAGTCAAAATTAAATATGTGATCTCCAGAGCCTATCAGCACATAGTCCTCGTTTCCCCTTTTGAGAACCGTCATATTTTGGTACATGGCATCAGCCGTACCGCGATACCAATACCGTTCACTTTCACTCACATAAGGCTGAAGAATGTACAATCCTCCTTTTTTTCTGTCTAAATCCCATTCTTTACCTGACCCCAAATGATCCATGAGACTGCGCGGATTGTACTGAGTGAGCACTCCCACTTTTTTTATGCCAGATCTGACCATGTTGGAAAGTGTGAAATCTATCGCACGGTATTTCCCACCTACAGGAACGGCGGCTGAGGCCCTTTTAGAGGTTAACTTTCCCAATCCTTTTCCTTTCTCGCCGGCAAGGATCAATCCCAAAACTTTCAAAATCATCACCCCTTTTGGGCGTAACGAATGCCATTCTTACATCCAAATTGCAATCACATATCGGGATACAACGGAAAATCCTTACACAATTTTTCAACTCTTTCGCGCGATGCACGTTTCACTTCTTCATCATCTGGATTGTGAATGACAGAAGCTATGATGTCGGCTATCTCTTCCATTTGAGCCTCTTTCATGTTACGAGTGGTAACGGCTGGCGTTCCAAGTCTGATACCGCTGGTAACAAAGGGAGATCTCGTCTCTCTCGGTATCGTGTTTTTATTCACCGTGATGCCAACTTCTCCGAGCATGGCTTCCACTTTTTTGCCGGTTAATCCCGTTTCCGTGAGATCAACGAGCATTAAATGCGTATCTGTTCCTCCGGAAACTATTCTAATCCCTCTGTCAGACAACGCTTTTGCCAAAGCAGATGCATTTTTGACAATCTGAATTTGGTATTGTTTGAACGAATCTGTCATGGCTTCTTTAAAACAAACAGCTTTAGCGGCTATTATGTGCATCAAAGGACCTCCCTGTATCCCAGGAAAAATGGATTTGTCGATCGATTTGGCAAGATCGGATTTTGCAAGTATTAATCCACCCCGTGGACCCCGAAGCGTTTTGTGAGTTGTTGAAGTCACAACGTGCGCGTACTCAACGGGATTGGGATGCACTTTTGCCGCTACAAGGCCGGCAAAATGAGCCATATCAACGACCAAGTAGGCTCCCACCTCATCCGCAATTTCTCTGAAACGCTTAAAATCTATTGTACGGGCATAAGCACTTCCACCTGTAACGATCACCTTGGGTTTATGCTCTATCGCCAAGCGTTCCACTTCGTCGTAATCTATCGTTTCGGTATCCAAATTCAACCCGTAAGGAACGAAATTGTACAACTTTCCAGAAAAATTCACGGGAGAGCCATGGGTAAGGTGTCCACCTTGAGTCAACGAAAGTCCCATGATCGTGCTGCCAGGTTTGGCAAGTGCAAAATAAGTGGCCATATTGGCTTGTGAACCAGAATGTGGCTGAACATTTGCGTGCTCCGCACCAAACAGAGCTTTTGCCCTATCTCTTGCAAGATTTTCGGCCATGTCAACCACTTCACACCCTCCATAATAGCGTTTTGCGGGATATCCCTCGGCGTATTTATTCGTCAAAACGCTACCCATGGCTTGCAACACCGCTTTAGAAACGAAGTTTTCAGAAGCGATCAGCTCTATTCCTTTTTGTTCTCTCTTCAATTCCTTATGAAGGATGTCATAAATTTCTGGATCCACATCTTTAACTTCTTCCCACAAATCTTTCATATACCATTACCTCCTCATCGTATTTTGTAGAGTTTCAACTTGTAAAACAACGTTCTTAAGTTAATCCCAAGTGCTTCGGCTGTTTTTGTCCTGTTACCACCGTACGACTTCAAAGTGGTTTCTATGAGATGGCGCTCAAAATTTTTCAACGCAGATTTGAGCGTTGTTCCAGACGGAACTCGTATTTCCGAAGAGTACTTTCTTGGAAGTTCGAATGGTGGAAGATGAGAAATCTTTATGATCTTCTCGCTAATTTCCATGTTTATCATGGAACGCGCTATAAAATTTTCAAGTTCTCTAACATTTCCAGGCCAAGAAAGACTCTTAAGAACTTCCAACACCTCATTTGAAACACTTTCTACAGCCCTTCCATATTCTTGGTTGAGTTTTCTTATGGTGTTTTTTACCAAAGCCTCAAGGTCTTCCATTCTTTCACGCAACGGCGGAATGAAAATTGGGACGACGTTTAATCTGTAATAGAGATCCGGAATGAATTTACCTTTCTTTACCATATCTTCGAGGTTGAGATTCGTAGCGGCTATTATCCTAACATCCAAATGCTTTGTTTTCGTACTACCAAGACGAACAATCTCCATCTCTTGTAAAAATCTCAAAAACCTCGATTGAATCTCAACTTCCATTTTTCCAATTTCATCAAGAAAAAACGTTCCCCCATTAGCTTCCTCCAGGAGTCCACGTTTTCCTCCCTTCTTTGCTCCAGTGAAGGCTCCTTCTTCATATCCAAAAAGTTCAGACTCAAGTATACCTTCTGGGAGAGCCGCACAATTGACACTTACAAAAGGATGAGAAGCCCTATCACTTGCATTATGAATTGCGTGAGCAAAGAGTTCCTTACCAGTTCCAGATTCTCCCCTGAGAAGCACTGTGGCACGAGTCTTGGCAACCTTTTGGGCTTGAAGGATAGCCACCTGCATTATATGAGATTTCCCAATTATGTCATCAAAGGTATAGCGTGCACTTATTCTGCGGATCGTTCGATTTGCCTCTTCAAGCTTCCGACTGAGCGATATGATTTTTGAAACATCGTGTATCACCGCAACGCTTCCAACAAAATTTCCATCTATAACGAGAGGGGTAGCATCCACAATCACCTCTTTTTTCATAGGACCAACTTTTATTCTGTGGCCCATTATCGCCCTTTTGGATTTTGACACCATCATGTGAACACTTTCCCCCTCTGCGATGTCAACACTCGCAGGCTTCCCAATGACATCGTCAGGGTTAAATCCCGTTATTTTCGTGTACGCACGATTAACCAACGTGATCTTTCCATTCGAATCCGCAACACTTATCGCATCATCTGTGGAATCAATGATGGCTTCAAGCATGAGACGAATATTTTTCAGGTCTGTAACCTCTTCAGCCATACGTCTGACTCCAGTTATATCCCTAAAAACGGCAACCGCACCAACGATTTTTCCATTTTCATCAAAAAGCGGAACCCTCGAGGTGACGATTTTAACGTTGCCGACATTTTGAATCTTGTCGAGTTCAGCTTTCCCTGTTTTTAAAACCAAATGAAGTCGCGTGTTGGGAATTGTATCCACGACACTCTGGCCGCTGTAATCTTTTTGAGGAAGTTTGAGAATCTTGCACGCAGCATTGTTGATGAAAAGTACACGCGCCTTTTCATCGATCATTATCACACCTTCCAACATGGAGTCAAGAATTCTTTGGTAGTAACCACTTTTCAGACTCATGAAAAGTTGCCTCCACAGCCGTTGTGCAGCCCCCACCCCAATTTCTTATGAACCAATTCGAAAAAATTTCTGTCTTTTGTACACAAGAATCTCAAATTTTTCTTTGAATTCTTTATCATAAATGCCTGAGATTCGTTGTATTCTTCAAATTTCTCTCCATCAATAACCGAAAAATATCTTTCCTCGTTACGTGGGTACACGCGCACACAAATCTTTCTGGGAGAAGCCACCACAACTGGCCACGGCGAAAAAGCATGAGCCATAATGGGAACGATTGAAACAACCTCAGCAAGTGGATCGATAACGGAACCACCAGCCGAAAGGTTGTAAGCCGTAGAACCGGTTGAAGTCGAAAAGATCATACCATCACACAACACACGTCCCATTTCCATGTCATCGATCTCCACGGAAACTTCCATCATGTGGGATCTTACATCACGCTGTATGACAAAGTCATTAAAAGCGAATTTTTTTTGTGCATCTTGAGAAATCTCCAAAAAATTCCTCTTCATAACGACATATTCACCTTTGAGAATGGCGTTCATCACGTCATCAACTTCAGAAAATTCGTAAGGGCTTAAGAATCCAAGGTGTCCAAAATTAATTCCAACAACGCTCGCTTCGTGATCTGAAAGATTTTTCGACGCTCTCAAAACTGTACCGTCTCCCCCAAGAACGAAAGCAATGGTCTTCGAATTTGAAAACTCCAATTGGACGACCTTTAACCCCGCCCTTTCTATCTTTCTTCTTATCACTTCAGAGGCGTCAATTGCTTGTCTGTTTTTTTCGTTTCTAATGATTATCGCGCTGTCAAATTTCATCATCTTTTTAAGACCACGCTCAGATCAAAAAGTGTGTTGACGAGAAAGATCTGAATAAACACCAAAATGAGAATTGCCACAAACGGCGAAAAATCAAACATGCCGTAAGGTGGAATGATTCTTCTTAATGGCCTTATCATTGGTTCCGCCATGGCGTCAAACATTCTTCTTATTGGGAAATAATAAGGCATTATGAAACTCAGAATAGCGTCTATGACGAGGACGAAAATCGCAAACCAAATCACGATGTTCAAAACTACGGCAACAGCATCCAACAAATTTGCAAGTACAAACAAATTTTATCCCTCCAAATCAAATTTCTCAAAGCCGATCAGAGATTTTCCTATCACGGCGTACCCTTTTGGTGTTATTATTCGACCACGCGATGTTCTGGCAACAAATCCTCCTTGCAGCAGATAAGGCTCGTACACTTCTCTGACGGTTTCAGCTTCCATTCCGATGGTGGCCGCCAAAGAATTCAGCCCTACTGGACCACCATGGTAATCTTCAGCGATCTTAGAGAGTATCTTTCTATCGACCTCATCGAGTCCGTACGGATCTATTTTCATGGCTTGAAAAGCTTCGTTAATCGTTTCAAGTGTTATCTCGTTTTCAGATTTCACAGTTGCAAAGTCCCTTATGCGTTTGAGTAACCTGTTCGCCACTCTTGGCGTACCTCTCGATCTCTTTGCTATTTCGACGGCACATTCTTTCTCGATTTTCACCCCGAGTATTTTTGCCGTCCTCTCAACTATACGTGTGATGTCCTCCACGTCGTAAAAATCGAATTCAAGTACCATACCAAATCTATTTCTCAACGGAGGTGTAAGAAGACCACTTCTCGTGG
>WFSH01000146.1 GCA_015486145.1 Mesoaciditogaceae bacterium | reverse complement strand
GTGGCCATTTGGAAGAAGCGATTCCCAAAAATCTTTTTTCTCAATGGCCGGAATCTTAGTTCCAAATGGTAAGTACAGAACATCCCCATCAAAATCAGATTTTGAGAATCTTTTATCCACTATCACTTCTCTTCCGATTTTTTTCCACGTACGGTGAGAAATTTCATCAGTAAAAGTGATCTGTGATCTCCTTGCCCATCCGACAAAAGAAGTCCTAAGATCTTTTAACAACACATACTCATTTTCAAAACTCAGCGTTTTTGCACACTCTCCAAAAATTAACTGGTGAATCCTTTCCGACTTAAACTTTGGTTCTGTTCGAAGATCACAAACCGTTGAAGTGCACACAGCCCATTTGAACATTTCTGGAACTCTCTCTTCAAGCGTGTAAATTTCACATTTTACTTCCGGCATCTCTGAAATGACATCTTTTACCAGTTTCAGTGATTCCAAAGTATCCACCGTTCCCAACAGGATCAGATGGTCACCCTTGTTTTCAAAGTCCAAGCCGTACTTACACATTCTCCTATCGCCAAGAACTTCTCTTAATTTCCTCATGAGCCCATAAAGATCCATCCTCACACCCTCACTTCAACGGTTTGTTTTTCACTCACTTCTTCTCTTGGTTGTACTGAATGTAAACAACGTGCGTATTCAAAAATTCTTCAATTCCGTGTTTTCCATCATCTCCACCTATTCCAGACTTTCTCCATCCAGCGTGAAATCCTTGCATTGCCTCGAAGTTTTCCCTGTTGACGTAAGTCTCACCAAACTTTATCTCGTTTGCCGCTCTCATCGCAACATCTAAATTCTGCGTGTATATCGATGAGGTAAGACCGTATTCACAATCGTTGGCAAACTCTATCGCTTCATCCAAATCTTTGAACTTCATGATCGGCAAAACTGGCCCAAATATTTCTTTGTGCATGATCTCCATTTCTTGCCTGCAATTTATCAACACGGTCGGTCTATAGAAAAATCCCTTTTCGTATTTGTCGTCCTTACCACCAGTTACAAGTTCTGCTCCTTCTTCCACAGCATGCTTAACCATTCCATCCACAGATTTCAAGGCATTCGCATTTATGAGTGGCCCCATATCAACATCTTCTTTCATGGGATTTCCATATGTGGACTTCTTCATTGCCTCTGTCATCTTGGATATGAATTCATCTGCAACTTTTTCGTGAACGTACACCCTCTCCGCACAGTTACAAATTTGACCTGTATTGGGTATCCTTGAGTCTCTTATTGATTTAACAGCTAAATCCAAGTCAGCATCATCCATCACGATGGCTGGCGCCTTACCTCCAAGCTCCAAAGAAACTTTTTTGACATTTTTGGCAGCTGCCTCCATTATCTTTGTTCCAGCCTCAACACTCCCCGTGAAACTCACCATATCAACTTTTGGATTGGATGCCAATTCGTTTCCAACAACAGAACCTTTTCCGGCCACAAGGTTAAACACACCTGCCGGTAAATCCGTTTCTGCCACGATCTTTGCAAATTCAAACGCGTTGTTTGGCGTGTCAGAACTTGGTTTTATTATAACAGTGTTACCAGTTATGAGAGCCGGTGCCATCTTTCTCGCGATAAGAAAGAATGGAAAATTCCAAGGCAGTATACCGGCAACTACACCTATTGGCATCTTATAAAGCAAGATGTTCTCATTTGGTCTATCACTCTGAATGATTTCGCCTTCAATTCTTCTTGCCCACTCAGCCATGTAATCGATATAATCTGCCGTAAAATCCACTTCGATCCGTGCCAAAGATTTCGTTTTTCCTTGCTCTTCTACGAGAATATTTGTGAACATGTCTGCCTTTTCCCGAATTCCGTCTGCAACCTTTCTCAAATACTTTGCACGCTCGACAGCTGGAAGCTTCGCCCACCTTTTTTGAGCCTCATACGCTGCATCAACGGCTTTTTGCGTGTCTTCAACAGTACCTTGTGCCACCTCGGAGATCTCTTCCTCGGTAGACGGATTGATGACTTTAAACACTTCACCAGAACTTGAATCGACAAAATTCCCATTGATGAAAAGTTGATAACGCTTCATGCTTACACCTCCTGTATGTCATTTGAGCTATTCATAACCTTTTCTCACTCACCGTATTTGCCGTGTGCCGTTTCTTACCTTCACTCTCATTACTGATCACTCGTTACTCATCACTCATTACTGTTCACCACTCACTCATCACTATTCACTCATTGCCACTTATCCTACTTACCACATAAGGACCTTCAGGTATTGCAACGATAAAAGGATTTTCACCAACGATCTTTTTTGCCATTTTTATCCCTTCATCAAGCGAAGAAATTCGCTGAGCAAACGTTAACTCGTAGTCCTCGTCATTAAGTTCAGACAACAAAAATATGTTTCTCGTTTTATCAAGCACTTGTGATATTTTTTGTACTTCCCATTGATCGCTCTCAAAGGTTTGAGAAGTTCTGTGAGCTTTAAGAAAATCTTTCGTGCCCTTCTCTCTAAGCTCGTCCATCAACTTTCTGAAACTTTCCTTTCCTAAACCAAATCTGCATTCTGACGCCATCACTATCACACCGTTCGGCTTCACTACTTC
>WFSH01000145.1 GCA_015486145.1 Mesoaciditogaceae bacterium | reverse complement strand
TTGTTAGTTGCTTGGAGATCCTGAATAGTTCCTTCGGAACTTCCAGGATGACGTTAAGGTCAAAGACTCCAAATAAAAGAACGAATCAGTTTTGACAAGGCTTCAAAAAGATTACACTCACCGCTTGTAAAGCGGTACTAAAATGTCAAAGAATGTCGCTATTCGAAAAATATTATCCACACTATCTCGAAGAGATCCAAATTTATCTACATCGATACAAAAAGCAACACCAGCGAACTCAAAATAACCGTGATCGTGATCATTCCACCAGCCACTTCAGGATCGAGTTTTTTTTCCACCGAGTACATGAGTGAAAGTAGGGGAGTCGGCATGATGGCACTGAGAAATGCGATACTTCCCATAAGGTGATTATTTGGTGCGATCGTTTTGGCCACAAAATAGATGAGTATGCCAATTGAAAAACCTGTCAAGTACTTTGCACCTATTCCAAACAGAACGTAACGAATTTCCTTCATCACGTGTTTGAAATTGAGATATATTCCAATCGTTATCAAAGAGAGAAAAGTATTGGCCCCACCAATTGTCCCAAACAATTGAGAAACTACGTTGGGAAGCTTCAATTCGGTGAAATTCAAAGCTAAAGCGGCTAAAAATGCGATCAATGGAGGAAAAGTGACGAGTTTTTTGAAAACGACACTTACACTGAATTCATCGGAAGAATATCTAAGAGCAATGGAATATCCAAGTGTGTAAATGATGAGGGCGTTACCCATGTCAAACATTGCCATGTACGTTAATCCCGTGTCACCCCAAATTAATTGGGCAAATGGATAAGCAAAGATCGCGAGGTTCAAGCCACAAAGTGTGAGTATTAAAGAGCCTTTTGTCGATTTCGGAAGCTTGGATTTTGTGAAAGTTAACCATCCAACACTGAGGATGACAAAAGCCACCATCATTCCAAATACCGTGAGAGAAAAAAGACCGGGTTGAATTTTAACGCTTGTTATGGCTTTTATTATTATTACTGGTAAAGTTATGTAAATTATGATTTTGGTAAGCATAGCTCCAGTAGTTTCGTTCAAAAAATCAAATTTTTTTGTTACATAACCAATGGCAATGATCGAAAAATAGACGAGTATTTTGTATATCATGATTTCTCTCCCATTACACGTGATAAAGTTAAAAACGCTCTCTGCGATCGTATAGATAACATTTTTGAATAACGACATTCTCTGACATTTTAGTACTGTTTTTCAAACAGCAAGCGTAATTTTTTCGAAGTCTAATCAGAATCAGACGCACCTTTTCAAACCAAATTGAAATGCATTTCAAAAATACATTATACATTTTCATCCATACATTTTCCTACACGTGCTATAATCTTGTCAAAGAGAATCATTGAGGTGAGAAAATGATAGATGTTGAAGAGGTACTGGAAGAAACAGGTGCAATACTGCACGGTCATTTTTTGTTGCCTAATGGGTTTCACACTGACATACAAATACAATTTGCAAAGGCTGTTCAATACACTTGGCATACAAAGGAGTTAGCTTCTGAACTTGCCTTGAAATTACACAGATTTGCACCAGATTGCATAGCATCTCCAGTAACAAATGGAATAATCATCGGTTATGAAGTGGCAAGGGATTTGGACGTCCCCTTTATTTTCTCTGAAAAAAGTGCGAGTGGTTCGATGACTTTCAGCAGAGGTCTCGATCCATCAATATTTAGGAACATTATTATTGTTGAGGGAGTTATAGAAGAGGGGCAATCGGTTCGCGAATTGCTTTCCACCCTTAAGAAGTTCGATTCTGAGGCTATAGCCGTTTCCTCCGTTGTGAAAAGAACGGACGTAAAAAAAATAGATGGGCTTTCACTCTTGTCTCTCACCACCATACCGATGAATCTTTACAAACCTGAAGAATGTCCAATGTGCAAAGCCCAGATACCACTGGTCGATGTTGAGCGTCTTTGATGGCTATGATTTTTTAAACTCTTTTCATCCCTCTATGTGAATGTCTACCATCTCGTTTTCGTCATCAACTTGAATGTTCATACCGTTTATCAGATCGTCAACATTTACATTCATGTTCTTATCAGTTACAAATTTTTTCAGGAATTTTCCGGCAAAAATCCAAGGAATTGTAATGTTGGCCTTGTTTCCCTTTTCATTTTTGGGAATTACACGTATGACGAGTTTTTTACCAAACATTCCACTCGTTGTTTTCCCTTTTTCGTTTTTTTCACCTCCACTCAATGCGTTTATGAGTTCTGTTGCTTCTTCCGGTGTGATAGTCCCATCTTTTACCATTTTCATAATGTTTAACACGGATTCCTTATCCATGATACATTCCTCCCTTTTAGAAAATCTCAAAGTCTCTTCATATTTCTTTAATTCCCGGAACTAAGTACATAGAAAGTGAGCCAACAGCCACCGCAATCCCTAAAATGAGAAATATCACGTTGTTTGTCAAAATGGATGAAATGCTTCCTATCAAAGCAAGGGAAATGGGTTGTAAAACCGTTCCAAACGTCGTGAGAACGCTGAAAACTCGGCCTCTTTTTTCGTCCGGCACGATCCTTTGTAAAACAACCATAAAAAGTACATCCGAAACCGAAATGTTAACTCCTATGAGTAAAGCCAAGATCAAAAAGATGATCAAAGTCGGTGCAAGCCCCATGACGGAAAAAAAGACACCTGAGAAAAACATACTCAAGATCACCACGTTGTGTTTCTTTTTCAATTCTGGAATGATAGAAAGTAGTCCGGCACCCACAATCATTCCAACTGCGAAAGCACTTGCCACATATCCAAGTTGCAACGCTCCTAGTTTGTAAATCACTTTGATCTGTTTGGCTATAAGGATATCCACCGGTGCGAATGCAAAGTTCAACAGCGATGCGATTATCATGGTCCAAA
Organism: Mesoaciditogaceae bacterium; assembly: GCA_015486145.1. Classification (GTDB taxonomy): domain Bacteria; phylum Thermotogota; class Thermotogae; order Mesoaciditogales; family Mesoaciditogaceae; genus WFSH01. The sequence goes on along the minus strand of WFSH01000145.1, from coordinate 7,332 downwards.
ATATCAATTTCTTCGCGTAGGTGAATCTCAACCCTTCTTTGAAATCTCCAAAAAAGGACTTGAGCTTCTCAGATTTTCTGAAGCTCTGTCTGAAATTTATGAACAGTTCGGTAAAAGCAGATATGAGAAAGGAAACACCATTAATGGCAAAAACAAAAAATGTTCCCCAAAATCCCACTAAAACTCCGCCCAGTGCTGGACCTATAACTTGGGCAAATTGCATGCCAGTTTGAAACAGACTGTTCGCTCTTGTCAGATGTTTATCAGGTACTATGTTAGGAATGGAGGCTTGTAACGACGGCCTGAAAAATGCTGAACCTGCTCCCATCAACGCCGCTATAGTGTATATCCAGAAAACCGTCAATTGATTTGTATAAGCCAGATATGCCATCCAAAGTATCAACATCCCCCTCAGTGCGTCGGAAAAGACGACAATCGCCTTCCTACTTATTCTATCAACTAAAACTCCCGCAAAAGGACCTAAAATGGCTACTGGTATCATGTTAGAGGCGAACATCCATCCCATAACTATTCCAGATTGTGCCGCTGGAAATTTGTTCATTATCCACCACATCAATGCGATATATTGAATGGAGTTGCCGGTGGCAGACACCATTTGTCCAAACCACAGGAGAATAAAATCTTTGTTGAAAAGTTTACCAGGTGATCCTTTTGTCTTTGGTGTAGTGATGTTTTGCACTTTTCCTCCCAATTCTGTACTTTTTCAATCTGACCAGAAATTTACCTTTGTGCTTCTCCTGAAAAGCATGTGCAACCCTATTCCCACAAGGTACGAAGCTACAAGAGCTAAAAAAATCTGTCCCGCTGATGCGGAAAAGACGAAAACCCGAGCAAACAAGAAAGCTGAAAAAAGCAATCCTCCTATCCCCACAAGATTTCCCTTGATGAGTTCTCTCACACCTTCAATTCCAAAAATTATTGCAAACAAGATACCTATAAAAATTCCAAAAGTTAAGTTCATCACACCGAAAATTGAAAGGAAACTCAAGACTCCAATCAATATCAAAAATATGGAAAAAGCCTTCATTTTTCTTCACCCCTAAAAAAGTTATCGATATCTTCTTGAGAGTAGCCAAGTGTTAACATCAATTCTTTAACTTCTTCGGGCGTGGCTCTCTTTGAATTCATTATTTCTTTGAAGATATTCAAATTTTCATTTGATTCGGCCTGTGCTTTGACACTCTCGCCCTTTCCAAAATTGAGTTTTGCATCACCGGAGACACTCTTGAATTTCAGTACAGAATTTGGTGAACTTCCAATGTCAAAAGATGCGGACGAGATTTTCCCTGAGAAGTGTCTCCCTTCGTCGGTTTGTATGTCACCACTGACAGTTGAAAATTCAATATGAATCGACGGTTTTGAAGAATACGAGATGTTCGCGTCTCCAGAAACGGTTTTTATTTCTATGGATTTCGTCTTTGGATTTACGCCCAATGCGGTTACATCTCCAGATATAGTTTTAAAGTAAGCCTTGGAAAAATTTAATCTTTTCAATTTTATATCACCTGAAACGCTGTGAATGGAAATACCATTGACGGGTGAAAGGATGCCAGAAATGTCAACGTCTCCGCTTGTGGAATTGATCGTAATAGAATCCACTTTTCCGCCGTAAATCGTTACATCACCCGAGACTGTCTTTGCCAACAAATTTTTCAGATCTATTTCGTCAAAATAAATGTCACCGGATGTTGTCTCCAATTTTAACGTGAGAGAACGTGGAATGTGTATTTCGGCTTTCAGAACTTTTGGACTTGATATCCCAAAAATCGAAATAGAAGAACGCTTGATAAGAAAAACTTCAACGGTATCTCCATAAACTTTTATTTTGGGTTCATAATTTTCCACATCACTTTTGAATCCCGAAACTTCCGCTTCAATGGAGATTTTTGATTCATCGCTTGGCACAATCTTGAGATCTGTGGAAACACTGTAAAAGCTTATATTTCTGACCCCCGTTATTTCTTTCTCGAATTTTTTAACTTCCCTCATTCCTTTTCTCTCCTTTCAATAAGGAAATTGCCGTAGCAGCATCTATCTCTCCGTTTTTGACCTTTTCAAGAATTTCTCGCTCGTCTATCTTTTCCTCTTTCACATCATACCCCAGAGATTTAACGATTTCGTTCAAGCGATTTCGAGCGGTCGGATAGGATATTCCAAGTTCTTTTTGCACTTCACTGAGATTTCCTCTATTTTTCAAGAATATTTTGACGAATTTCATCTGCTCTTCGGAAAGGTTAAAAATCTCATCTATCTGAAATCTCCCAGTTACCCCTGTACCACATGTTGGGCACTTCAGCGCCACCACATCCATTTTGTGCCCACAGTATGGGCAGCGAGTTACAATGGCTATTTTAATCACCTCCTTAAAAACAAAATGGAGATATTTTTATTTCTTTCTCAACTTTATTAAAGTATAAATCAAAATATTTGATTTGTCAAGTGAAAAAATAAAAAAGATTAAAAATCGAAGACGTTTGGAAAAATTCTTTCACCCGCTGTGTGTTAAAATTTTCGATGTGGCAACCTCGGAGGTGCTCAATTGTTTTTAGGATATATATACGTGTATTCGGCAATCATCATTTTTTCATCTATAGAGGTGATTTCAAAATTCATCGGCTCTTCAATAGGGCCTCTGAATCTTTGGTTATTCAGAATGATTTTTGCCATTTTTGTTTTTAGTCCATTTGTGAAAAGGAAGACTTTGAAAAATTTAAGTCTTCGCGATTGGCTTAATTTGTTGTGGCTTGGCGTTTTCGCGATTGGAATAGGTACGAGCCTTTTTCACATAGGATTAACCCACATAAGTGCGGCAGAAGTGGCAATCGTGTTCAGTTCGAATCCTCTATTCGTCTTGCTATTTTCGGTGGTGATTTACAAAGAAAGATTTCCCATAAGGGTTTATTTGGGCATGGCGCTTGGATTTATAGCCGCGATCATAACTTCGTATATTCCAGGCCAATTCTCGCACGATCTGTATGCTCTTTACATAATCATAGCCGCCATTCTTTTTGCCCTTTACACCGTGGTTGGACGCTCAATTTCCCAAAAAACATCTAGTGCCACGCTTAACGGCATTTCATTTGGAATAGGCATCGTTACGGTGTTGTGCCTCATGGGATGGTTGCACAATCCGATTCGGCTGCCATTCAAAGCTATTCCATACGTTGCATACCTTGGTATTATCGCAACGGGTGTGGCTTACCTGCTATTCTTCAAAGGTGTACAAAAAACGAGTGCCAGTCTTGGATCAATGGCATTTTTTGTGAAACCATGGCTCGCCGCTTTTCTTGCTTTCTTGATACTTGGTGAAAAATTCACTTTAAGAAGAGATATCGGAGGAGCGCTTATGGCACTTTCATTGATAATGGCGTATTGGCCGTCAAAAAGATCGATCAAAAGTTAACAGCCTTGATCGGTGTCTTTATTCGTTCAAAGCTCACAACTTTTCCACTGTCTATTCTCAAAATCGCCGTCGCGTATTTTACAATTTTTTCGTCATGAGTGACGATCACAAATGTTTGATGGTGTTCTTCATTCAATTTCTTCATAAAATCCATCACCATAAATGAAGTCTTCGTATCGAGTGCCCCGGTTGGTTCATCAGCCCATATTATCTTTGGATCTCCCGCCAGCGCCCTTGAAACCGCCACCCTTTGTCTTTCGCCACCACTGATTTGAGAAGGAAAAAAGTTGATTATGTGTTCGAGCCCATGGGCGATCAAAACTTCTGTGGCCTTTTCATAAGCGAGTTTTTCAGGTAAACCACGAGCAAGTAAAGGAAGGGCAACATTCTCCTTTGCCGTCAAAACGTTAATGAGGTTGTAAGCTTGAAAGACAAAACCCATGTTGTTTGCACGGAATCTCGTCTTTTTGTCATCGGAAAGTTTCGTCAAATCTACACCATCTATCAATATGGAGCCCGACGTAGGCTCATCAATTCCAGAAAGGCAATTGAGCACCGTTGTTTTGCCACTTCCGGAAGGCCCAAGGATCATGAACATATCCCCTTCTTCAATTTCAAAACTCATACCTTTGACAGCTTCATAAAAAATCTCACCTGTTCTGTAAACCTTTTTGAGATCCTTCACCACCACAAGTGCCAATTCAATCGCTCCTTAGTTCTCATTGGTCTTAAACAAAAAAACAATCGTCAACAATATCAGATTATTGTGACAATTCATTTTCAACAGTCTATCTTTGTGATCTTAAAATTAGGTCCGACGCTCATGAATATATTTTACAACATTCGCGTCTAAAAACATAGAAAAACTTGATTTTCGATCTCTTTTAGTCGATAATATGAAAAAGGAGATGAAGATTCGTGAAAAAAGGTTATTTGTTGGTAACTGCTCTGGTTTTAATGACAGCGGTGGCAATATTTGTAGCTGCGATCACGAATTTCGTTTCCAGTACTTCGTCGCTTCGGGTGTCAAAAGAAAAATTGTTCATGGCCTCAAACGCTTCCATGAATGGATTACAAATGGGAACATCATATATAGCTCATTTTGCAAATGCCATCGGGGGATTTAACCTTAATTTTAACGGTTCGGGTGCTGTCCCTTTTTCGTCTATTTCATGGCTTCAAAAGAATACGTCCAACAATTACTTCAACTCTATTTACTCCTCTGTAGATGGTGCTGCGTGGAAATCGGCTCTTTCGCTCTTAGCCACGGATTCAAATGTTCTGTGGCTCAACAAAATACCGCAAGTGGAGGGCTTGTTTGAAACTCTAAAAGCATCGGGAGTTTTGAAGTTCATTCCAAACGTCGTTGTAATCCAAACAAAGATTCCAAACACAAACATGAACAGCAAGTACAAGTATTTCTTGGTGTCTGAAGCAACGGTTGGAGGAGAAGTCGCGTATTCGAGTGGTTTTGTTGCGGCAAATTTCTTGAACAGATACGTGTATTTCACGCAAGAAGAGCCTCCATACGCTGCTCCATATTACAACGTAACTTTCATGACGGGAGATACAATTGATGGACCTGTAAGAACAAACGGTACGCTCGTAACACTTGGCCAACCTGATTTTATGGGGTACGTTCAATATGGAAAATTAAAAAAGTTGAAAGGTACTCCAAAATTTGAAAGTGGAATGGCTCAATTAAGTCAATCCGATATAAACTCGATGAACATGTCAAAAATAGCATCAGATTATTCAAACCAAATAAATTCCGAAATTGCTTCACCTTCAGAGATAAAATCCGTCGGAGTAACTTCGACGCCGGTTGGGTTGAATCTTTCCGTTGTGTACGACAATTTACTTAACATGTGGAGTAACTATGGATTTGATTATTATAATTATCGATGGGAAGAAGGGGGATATTACACACTTCAAAGACTTATCAGCATGTTCGAAGAAAATTTTGATAATTGGTTGTGGTTGAATGGTTACACATTCAATCAACTGCCAAAAGTCATACAAAACGATTACAACAATGTCATATCATCGATTCAAGGAATACCATCATTACGCGTTTCTTTTTCAAAAGGACAAGGTTCAAATTCCGGGCCTACGGTCACCGTGGAGTACGCGATAGACACGACAAACGCGATCAACGCCGTTAAACACCTTCAAGAGGATATTAAGCTTTATGGATTCTCCTCATATTATCCGAATTGGTATTCTATTTATTATCCAAGTTTTTATGATGTACTTCAGAATTATTCAGGCCCAAATTGGAAAAAACTTTTGACGATAAATCCCAAACCAGGAAACACCGTTCCTGGTATTTCGCAGCTTGTCATCAATGGTAACACGGCAGCCAGCTTACTTGGCCTTAAGAGCTCGAATACATTTGATTTCAATTTCAACGGTATCATAAAAACGACTTCGGACCTTGTAATAGGTGGAGGGGGATCTAATGGAGGGCAAACGACTTCCATCGTATCTGGAAAATACACGCTGTATACCACGCGGAGTACGTACATAAAAGGCAACATCGTTTACGACTATGCAAATCAAGCATTGGGTAAAAATTCCTCATGGATTTCCTCCCCCATATCTTCTTCAGATGTTGCAAAGATAAGAAATGCAACGGGCACAGATTTTCTCAACATCGTCTCAAATTATGATATAGCTTTAACCAACACGCCACAATACCCCAAAATTATGGCCAGTCTTTACGCTTTTAACGGCACATTCTGGTATCCAAATTTCGAAAACGCCACTTGGCAGGGAAATCCAGGACAAATGTTCGTTTACGGTTCCATGATGCAGTATGAAGGTGGACAGTTGTTTGGCACATATTCTGACAATCAGCTTTCAACTGGTTATCACGCTTACTACGCTTTTGATTGGCGTGTTCTTAAAGGATTACCTGCAAACATGTACGGAACGCCGTCTGCAAGAGAAAAGGCGCTGCTTCTTTCCGTGAGGACGGTGTATTGACGTGAAAGATGGATTTACGGTTGTTGAACTCCTGATAGCCATGGTGGTTGGTTTCATCGCCTTGGCCATAATAGCATTAGCCATGAATCAATTCAGTGTGATTGGTCCAAAAGCTCTTGCAAAGGTGAATCAGGCTTCTAAAGCCATGTTGATAGACGAAAAACTCCAATCCCAGCTCATGAAAATGGGGCCGAATGTGAAAGATGTGAACGTTGACACAAGTGTGACTTGGTCTCCGTACATCGCTTATGACATACAGGTTCCGTTCAGCATGTATTATTATTACCCAACTACTTATCGGGCTACGATCACAACGAGTGGAACTTCCATAATTATGTTGATAAAAAACCAAAATACTCCTTCTGCACCCGTTCAAAAATTAACGATTGCCAGAGGGATAAAGTCTTTAGCATTTAATTTTAAAAGTGGAACAGTGAAATACAGACTCGTACTTTACAAAGATAGTGTAACCTCTACTTTTATTTCGGCGGTAACAACTGTGAATTTGAGGTGAGATGGTGAAGATGCGAAATGGCACATTAATCGTGGAAGCAATAGTGGCGATGGTTGTTATATTAATAGGAGTGATGATGGTGATGGCAATAACATCATCCACAATTGGTCGCAGTGATAAAAGCGTATCCATTGCCAAGCTGCACGATTTTGAGGAATACGTTTCACAGTACATCCTCAGACAAGGAATTTCCGCGTCAGCTTCTTCTATAGAAAGCACAACAACGGTAAACAATATAAATACTTTTTTTGTGGGGACAAACACTTCTTACATGAAACTCGTTAAGATCACCGTTGAGCCTACCATAACTCAGGCCGACATTACCGTTAGGCCCGTTAAATTTATGGTTAAAGCCGGAAATGTTACGAGAATTGACACGATCGTGGTGCAAGGTGGTTTTTGATCG
>WFSH01000144.1 GCA_015486145.1 Mesoaciditogaceae bacterium | reverse complement strand
TTCCATGCCCCTACGTGTTGGATATGATAACAAATTTTCGTGATATTCCATGCCCCTACGTGTTGGATATGATGACAAATTTTCGTGATATTCCGTGCCCCTACGTGTTGGATATGATGACAAATTTTCGTGATATTCCGTGCCCCTACGTGTTGGATATGATGATAAATTTTCGTGATATTCCGTGTCCCTACGTTGTTGAGAATATTCGGCATTTATTTCTGTTTGTACGGGCAATTCATGAATTGCCCCTACGAAATCAAAAAACAATGATCTCATATGTTCTGACAGTACTTCGAGGGTGAGTTTTAATTTTTACACACTTTTACCTACATAAAAATGCAGAGATCCAAAAACTTGCCATGATTCAAAGCGTGTTCGAAAAACTTTAAATTGAATACAACGATCCAATGATTGACTTTTAAAAATTCATGGTGTAAAATGGTACGCCAACCGAACTTATTAGAGGTGAAACGTGAAAGAAAAATCTTCAAAACTTCAACTGGCTTTATCCAGCTTAAATCATTTTACTGTCGATGGTTACAGTGCGATGCTCACACCATTGTGGCCCGCTATAATGACAATATTTTCCCTTTCTCAAGGAACTACTGCGCTAATAGCGGCAAGTTTAGGTGTGATCGTGGCTTTTATACAACCGGTTGGTGCTATTTTGGGTATAAAATTTGGTGAAAAGAGAATGCAGATCCTCAGCGTTTTGCTGTCGGCAATCTTCATACCTTTAATAGGTGCCGTTAACAGCTTAATCGTGTTGGTGATATTTTTGACGCTGGGAAGAATAGGAAACGGATTTTTTCATCCAAACGCGGCAGCCTTTGTGGGGAAATTGGGTTTCTCTCACGAACACACCGCGATGTCTCTATTTTCAATTGGTGGAAGCCTTGGAGGGGCAATCATACCTGTGCTCATCGTTTGGTATGTAAAACTGTTTGGTTTTCATTCCATGTACTTTTTGGCTTTTTTTGGTTTGATCGTGGCGATTCTCTCATTTTTATACCTTCCCACGTTTAAAGAAAGCGCAGATCATGTTGAGCAGATGCCGGGCTTTGGGCTGAAAGATTCTCTATCTGTGAAGGGCGTGAAGGAATTGATTTTGGTGATAGTGTTGCGATCTTTGGCCCTCATGATGTTTTCAAATCTATTGCCCCTTTATCTCAAGCAAATAGGTGAATCTTTGATTTGGGGAGGATATTTTCTCACACTTTCGGCCTTAGCTGGAACAGTTGGAAATTATTTCGGTGCCATTCTTTCTGACAGAATAGGGCCAAAAAATGTAAATATACTTTCCATATTCGCAGCTTTTCCATTTGCGTTGTTTTTAGTGTTAATTCGAAACGTTTACATCATGCTCACAATGTACACGATAATGGCATTTTTTGCATATTTTACCATGGCTTCCAACGTTTCGTACATGCAAGAATTTCTTCCTCACAGGAAGGGTATTGCTTCAAGCCTTGGCATGGGAATTTCGTGGGGAATGGCGAGTTCTATTTTCGTTGGAATAAGTCTGGTGATCAACTCAATTGGATTGCACACAGTTCTTTTCTTTGGTGTTTTTTCACTTGTGGTGGCAGCTGTGATCTCGTTAAAACTTCCAAAAGTCAAAAAAAGTGTGGCGAGTTCTGTTGAGCAAAGCTCATGATTTAACTGAAGGCCCAATAATATCAACGATCTTCAAGCTTTCATGGCCATTGGTTGCTGCAAATTTATTTCAATCTCTGTACAACATAGTGGATACCTTTTGGCTTGGAAAACTGGGAGCACTTGCCATAAATGCCCCAACTTTGTCATGGCCTGTTATATTTTTAGTTATATCTTTTGCTGGGGGCTTTGGAATGGCCGGTACTTCTTTCGTTGCTCAACATCACGGTGCTGGTGAAGAAGACATGGTTGGCGAGGCGGCTGGGCAAACACTTTTTATCATGTTAGTTCTGTCTGCTGGTCTGGGAATTCTTGGTTTTTTTATGACAGATCCGATCGTTCATTGGATGGGAGCGTCAAAAGATCTGATACCTCTCGCATCTATATTCATGAAGACCATATTTATTTCTGTTCCATTCACCTTTGGATTTATGATATACGCTTCTCTACTGAGAGGATACGGTGACACGGTAACACCTATGAAATTATCACTTTATTCTGTTGGGGTCAACATGGCTCTTGATCCAATTCTGATCTTTGGGCTTGTTGGATTTCCAAGACTTGGAGTCTTCGGTGCCGCTTTGGCTACTTTGATATCCCGTGGAATTTTTACAATATATGCTTTTTATCTTTTACTTTCTGGGAAAAACGGATTGAAAATCGTCAAGAAAAATTTGATCCCAAAGTGGGGAAGACTTTCTCACATCATAA
>WFSH01000143.1 GCA_015486145.1 Mesoaciditogaceae bacterium | reverse complement strand
CTTGGAGTCTTCGGTGCCGCTTTGGCTACTTTGATATCCCGTGGAATTTTTACAATATATGCTTTTTATCTTTTACTTTCTGGGAAAAACGGATTGAAAATCGTCAAGAAAAATTTGATCCCAAAGTGGGGAAGACTTTCTCACATCATAAAAATCGGACTTCCACTTGGTTTAAGTCAATCAGGGCAAGCTTTGGGATTTGTCGTAATGACGGCGATAATAACCTCATTTGGCAATTACACCCTCGCCGCTTTTGGCGTGGGAAACAGAATAATATCGCTTGCCACCATGTTTTCGATGGGGGTAACTGCGGCATCAGCCGCAATTATAGGGCAAAACCTTGGAGCACACAAAATTGATAGAGCAGAAAAAAGCTTAAAAGAGACGTTGTTGTTGAATACATTGATCATGATCGGAATTTCATCTGTGATGATAATCTTTAGATATCAGCTCATGAAAATATTCATCACAAACTCGAACGTTGTAGTTCAGGGTGCTCATCTGATGATCATTATTGCTTTTTTCATGCCCTTCTTTTCCGTCTTGCAAGCTTTCATGGCTGCTTTTAACGGTTCTGGACACACAATGTCAAGTATGTGGTTGATGATCTCACGTTTATGGTTCATGCGGATTCCTCTCATATATCTGATGGGATGGACTTTTAAAATGGGATCCGATGGGATTTGGTGGGCTATGGGATTGTCAAATGCCGGTGCAGCTCTTATGGCATTCTTGCTCTACCTTCCAGGGAGTTGGAAAACCCCAAAGGCGATGTTCAAAAAAACTCGGTTTTGACGGAACCTCGAAAAAAATTACATTGGTCGCTTGTAAAGCAGTACTAAAATGTCAAAGCATGTCGCTATTCTAAAATGTTATCCACGCCATTGTGAAAAGAACTTCTTTTTATCCGTAAAAAAGACCGCCCGTTTTTGCGGGCGGTGGTGAGGAGGAAGCGCTCAGACGGTAATTACCTTTCATTATTAAACAGTATAGCACAAGTTCATTTGGTGTTTCTTGAATTTATTTAAATCTTAACTTCTCATTTAATTTTGATATAAAACATACATGGATATTGGGGCAACTTTAACGGTGTTAGATATCGTTTTTATCGTTGTTATGCCCGCTTGATTTTGGTCTGCAACTAAGTTCCAAGTTCCCTTGGGAAGTTTGAATGCGACGGAAGTTGTTTCTGCGTTATATATTACAATAATGTTTTTCCAACTGTCTCTGTTAGCGTTTCCTTTTATTTCATAAGCGACAAAAGGAATCGGAACTTTCAGATATTTGTTTACACGTTTAAATCGAGTTGGGAAAAATACGAGGTGGGATTTTATTTGTTTTGCTTCATACATTCTGAAAGCGGAATGGGCTTTCCTCAGTTTTATGAGACCTTCGTAATAACTATCAATGGTCTTAAATTTTAAAAGGTTGGACCATTTCAAAGAATTTATGGTATCTCCGGCGTTGTAACTGTTTCCGTTACCGTTTTTTGTTCGTGCAAATTCCACGCCTTCGGTGAGAAAAGGTATACCTTGAGAAGTTAGAATTATGGCATCGGCAAGTTTTTGTGCGTCTTCTTTCTGCTTAACCGTCCACTTGGGTTCGGCACCGTTTATTTTATCCCAAAGGGTGTAATTGTCGTGACATGTTGTGTAATTTATCGTTTCTCCGGGTTGGGCGGTAAAACCAGAGATGAGAGGAGAGTAATTTATCTCGCCAACCACTCCCCGCTGGATCAGAACATTTTTAGCTCTGTTTCCCTCAATGAAACCTCTGGCTTTTATGTTAAAAACACTGCCTATGATGGCATCTCTAAAGTTGTCGTTGAAAACGGCGATTTTCATATTTTTTTGATCTCCTTTACCGAACAAGGGAGTTACTCCCCAACCGCCCCAAGGTTCTCCGTAGAGAAGAATTTGAGGATCGATGGAATGAAGTGTTTTTACTATATCTTTTACGGTTTGTTTGTCAAAAAGGCCAAGGAGATCAAATCTGAATCCATTTACGTGATATTCCCTAACCCAGTACTTTAACGAGTCTAAAATGTATTTTCTCACCATAGAGTTTTCCGTTGCAAGGGTGTTTCCAACACCTGTTTGATTGAGATAGGAACCTTTGGCGTTGACTCTATAATAGTAATAAGGAACGGTTTGATCAAACGGAGATTGTTTTCCAACACCAGCTGTATGATTGTAAACCACATCCAATATTACTCCGATTCCATCTTTGTGAAAAGCTTGTATCATATCTTTAACTTGACGTATAGTTGCGATGGGGCTTGCGGGATCGGTTGAATATTGGGCTTCTGGGACGTTAAAAAGGTACGTTATGTAGCCCCAGTTGTACTGATTGAAAGGCTGATTCCAAAAGTCTTGAATTGGCATGATTTGTACGTCCGTAACTCCCAACTTTTTTATATGATCAAGACCTGTTGGAATACCATTGTAATTACTTCCGTGGATGGCAAGGCCAAGATATTTTCCCCTGTATTGTGCCGGAACGCCAGAGGATGGATTGATCGTGTAGTCTCTGACATCGAGTTCGTAAATCACGGCGTCTGTTCGGTGAACAAGTTTGGGTGAGCGATCTTTGCCCCAGTTTGGAGGGTTTGTTTCCTCAAGATTCACAACCATCGATTTTCTGTTGTACATGTCCGCGGCATAACAGTTTATATCTGGTGTTAAGCGAACTTTTCCGTATGATTTGAATTCATAGAGATAGTAAACACCGTTCAGATTCCCTTTGACGGTTGCAGACCAAACTCCTTGCTTGTTACGGATCATGGAATAAATGGCGTATGGGGTAGTTGAGTCGGCAGATTTGTAAAGAAGCAATTTTGCCCATGCAGAAACGGGTGACCAAACCTTGAACGTTGTTTTAAGCGGCGTGTAAATCGGGCCAAGTTTGCCTTTATAATAGAATTTAGGGTTGTTCAAAACTTTGTAAGCGTAAACGGTGGAGGGATTAAATCCTTTGATATGCAGAATTATGGGTTTCGAAATGTCATAAGTTGAGAGGGGTTTAGCAAGTGTTATCTCTATGTAGTTCGTTTTTAACAGCTCACCGGCTATGGCAGGTTCGACACTTTTTATGGGCCATTTTTTGCCGTTAACGGTGACTGATAGGATTTTCTGCCAATTTTTTGTGTTTATGGCATTAGTCAGAAAAGCGTCTATGGTTTTTAAAGAGTTAAGAAATGTTCCCATCGATCTGGGTGATATGTTTATCTTTTGAGGATTGGTGTACCAACTTCTTTGTCCTTCAACAACCCAAATTTCTGCCACCCCCGTTTTGGGAATGTTGACATATCTGTTTTCGGCAACATCTTTAGCTTTCCAATTATCAAGACGTACTATGAATCCCAAAGAGGTGTATTTCTGATCAAACTTAACGATCGCATATGGTCCGTAGTTATCTCTTCCGGTAAATTGGTAAGCAGCTCCGGGCAAACTAACGGGTTTGTAAGGCCAAATCCACAAGTTCCATCCGGTATAGTTGTTATCGTAACGGTGATAATGTACGATCAAAACGGTCTTTGCGCCAAAATCTGCCGCTGTTTTGCCCACAGAAAGGCTTTTAAAGTTAATGGCCAACGAGGTAGAGAAGATCAAAACGACGATAACGATCGCAAAAAGAATTTTTTTCAAAATCATCACCCCCTAAAAATTGTCAAAGAAAAGTGACGATATTACCACTTTTCCCAGAATTTCACTTTTACGCTTCTCTTGAATAATATTTGAAGACCTATTCCGATGAGATAAGAAGCGATGAACGCCAAGAAAACTTGACTGATGGAAGAAGAAAATCCGAAAAGATCGAAGGCTCTTATCACGAGAAAAGCCGAGAACAACAAGCCTCCTATTCCTATTAGATTTTTGTTTATCAGCTCTCTGATGCCTTCAAATCCGAATAAAATTGCAAAAAGTATTCCCATCAAAAATCCAAAAGTGACGTTCATAAACCCAAAAATTGATAAAAAGAGAAGCAATCCGAGAAATACTAAAAAGATTGAAAAAGCTTTCATCATTACCACACTCCTGAGGTTTGCTTTAGAAACCAACTCTTTCTTGGTTCAATTCTAATCTAAGAATTTATAGATCTCTTGGAGATTGTGTGGATAACATATTTAGTACTGTTTTACAATCGGTCAATGTAATTTTTTCGGCTCTCTTCACGATCGTGTGGGTAGTATTTTTCGAATAACGACATTCTTTGACATTTTAGTACCGCTTTTCAAGCGGTGAGTGTAATCTTTTTGAAGCCTTGTCAAAACTGATTCAGACGTTTATTGGAGCACGTGTACGGGCACGGCATGCCGTGCCCCTACGTGTTGAATATGATGACAAATTTTCGTGATATTCCGTGCCCCTACGTTGTTGAGAATATTCGGCATTTATTTCTGTTTGTACGGGCAATTCATGAATTGCCCCTACGAAACAAAAAACAATGGACTCATATGTCCTGACAGTACTTCAAGGGTGTTTGTTCTTTTGCTTGATAACAAGGCTTTTTGAATGACTTTGATCAAACTCAAGGACAGAATAGAGAATTGTCATGTTTTACCCACACAAAAATGAAGAGAACCGCAAGTTTTAATTCCGCCATGCTTTTTGTCTCCAAGTTTGATTATATCACTCTACAGTGGTATTATAGTGCTGACAGGGGGTGGTTTTTTGACCAGTGGAGTTTTTATGGACGTGCTTTCACAAGGTATATACGTACTTCTGATAGTCATAGCACCCGTTATGCTGTTGAGCCTTTTGGTGGGCCTTGTTATCAGTATATTTCAGGCGGTTACACAGATAAACGAGCAAACTTTGACATTCGTACCGAAAATCTTGGTTGTTTTCTTAACACTGGCCTTAACTGGAAGTTGGATGATGCAAAAATTAGTAGAATACGCTCAAATGTTGTTCACTCAATATTTGTCGATGATTTAGTGTTATGGAATTTAAAAGCTTTTTACAAAAGGATTTCTTGGTTTGGATAATGTTGATGAGTCGCCTCACCGGTTTGTTTTCGTTTTCACCTTTTCTGGGGGCGGTGTTTTTTCCCACAGTCGTGAAAGTTTTGGTTGTGGTGATTTTTGCTTGGCTTTTAATTCCGTACGCGGGGGTTTTCATTTCTCTTTCCACTCCCGTGGGAATCATTGCTTGGATGGTTTTTTTGAATTTCACAATTGGCATGGCGATAGGGCTCTTTGCAACTATATTTTTTTATGCCGTGCAATTTGCTGGGAGGATTTACGGTTATCAAATAGGATTTGCAGTTGCCAACGTGCTCAATCCGCAAACTCAAAATCAAGTTCCCATACTTGGACAGTTTACATACCTTATAGCTGCGTATCTGTTTGTTGCGATCAACGGGCCTGCAATTTTGTTGATCGCGATCGCAAATTCACTGAGAAAAATACCTTTAAATACGTTGAGCATGGGAACTGGATTCGTTCCCATATTTTGGAAAGAAGTGGGAACGATCTTTTCCGTTGGCTTGCAAATAGGGTTTCCAGTGATCGCTTTCATGATCACGGTTACCATAGTGCTTGGCATTATGTCAAGGATCATGCCACAGATGAATGTGTTCATGGTTGGTATGCCACTGAACGTTTTTGTCGGTTTGATAATGTTTGCAGCGCTCATTCCCATATGGTTTACAATTTTTGGGAGTGCAATTGAATCGCTATCAACTAAGATAGCTGTACTTATAGCCGGAATGTAGGGAAGATGATATGTGGATAAATCTGTCTGTCTTTGCCGATCCAGAAAAAACCGAAAAGGCGACACCACGTAGAAGGCAAAAGGCACGAGAAGAGGGAAATGTTTCTCAATCTCCAGATCTGAACACGGCGGTTTCACTTTTGGCAGTTGCAAGTGTTGTTTATTTCACATTTGGAGGGCTGTACAAAGATTTTGCGAAGTTGATTTTTGTGTTTTCTTCTGGTTTTTCTGGTTCTGCCTCTATGACCATAGCACAGGCGATGAGATACCTTTTTTTTGCTTTTTCCATGGCTTTACAGTGGCTCATGCTTGTTATGATCGCCGGATTAGTTGGTGCCATGTTACCTTCCCTTTTACAAACCCGATTTGCCTTCTCGTTTAAATCTCTCATTCCAGATCTCAACAAGATCAATCCACTTGAGGGACTGAAAAAACTCTTTTCTTTACGTTCTGTCGTTGAATTTCTCAAATCGTTGATAAAAATTGCGGTAATAGGTTACATAGGTTACTTTACCATTTCGGGGGCAATTGAGACATATTTAGGCACCTCTCAACGATCGATAGGAAGCTCTGCGATATTCCTTGGAAATTTTGTTTATCAGCTCATAATGAAAATTGGGATTGCCCTTCTGGCAATAGGAATTTTGGATGTCTACTATCAAAGATGGGAATATGAAAGATCGCTTAAAATGACGAAGAAAGAAGTAAAAGATGAAATGAAAGATACGGAGGGAAATCCTCAAATCAAAAACAAGCAACGTCAGAAAATGTTGTTACTCGCTCGTAGTCGTATGATGCAAAATGTGAAAAATGCCGAAGTGGTCGTTACAAACCCAACTCACGTGGCAGTTGCAATTGAATACAAAGAAACCATGAATGCTCCGAAGGTAGTAGCCAAAGGTGCCGGAGAGGTAGCCGAAAGAATAAAGAAACTTGCAAGGGAGTATAAAATACCAATTCTCAGAAACCCTCCACTTGCAAGAGAACTTTTTAAGAGTGTGGAAATCGGGGAAGAAATTCCCTCCAGACTTTACAAAGCCATTGCGGAATTGCTCGTTACCATTTACAAGATGAAGAACGGGGTGTAAGAATGGCTCGAGGTGGATAAATGTCACGGTATAACGATATTTTTGTGGCTGTTGGTGTGCTGTTCATAATTCTCTTGCTGATAATGCCAATAACGGGTGGAATGTTGGATGTTTTTCAAATCGTAGATATCACGATATCCATTTTGGTGCTTTTAACCACCATGTATCTCAAGCGTTCCATTCAGATTTCATCTTTTCCAACCATTGTGCTGATCTTGACTATTTACAGAGTTGCACTTAACGTGGCTTCGACCAGACTGATACTTTTGGAAGGAAAGAACTTCAACGGACATGTTATACGGGCATTCGGTAATTTTGTGGTTGGTGGCAACTACGTGGTAGGCCTTGTTATCTTTTTCATTCTTGTGGTCGTTCAATACATCGTGATCACCAAAGGTGCAGAGAGAGTATCAGAGGTTGCGGCACGGTTTACTTTGGATGCCATGCCTGGGAAACAGATGTCAATAGATGCCGATTACAACGCTGGGATAATCACAGAGGCTGAGGCGCGCCGTCGGAGAGAGGAGATAAGGCGTGAGGCTGATTTTTATGGAGCCATGGATGGGGCCTCAAAATTTGTACGAGGGGATGCGATATCCACCATAATAATCGTCTTTATAAACATAATAGGTGGTCTCATAATAGGAATGTTGATACATCATATGGGAGCCGGAGAAGCCGCTCAAACTTACGTACTCTTGACCGTGGGGGACGGACTTGTGACTCAAATACCCGCCATGCTCATGTCTACATCCACTGGAATAATAGTTTCGAGAGCGGCTTCGAGACATTCCCTGGGACAGGATATCGTGCGAGAGCTTTCTTCTGAACCTCGTGCGTTAACTATTGCTGGAATAGCTATCTTATTTCTCGGTATTTTCACGCCACTACCCACCGTTTCAATGGCTTTTGTTGGCCTTACCACGCTCATACTGGGATATGTTGCTTCAAGATCGACAAAAGAAGAACCCGAAACTGTTCCCAAAGCGGGGGCTTCCGGAACGGTTGGTTCTGCCGGAGGAGCAGAAAACATTCCACTGAGTACCCCTATGGACATGTCAGACATTATAACCACGGATACCGTGGAAGTTGAGATTGGTTATGGATTGATCCCGCTTGCCGATAGAACACAAGGCGGGGATCTTTTAGATAGAGTAACTATGGTGCGAAAACAGATAGCGTATGAGTTGGGATTGATGGTGAGCCCAATAAGGGTGCGCGACAGTGTTTTGCTTAAGCCAAATGAATACGTGGTGAAAATTCTCGGCTCAGAGGTAACGAGGTACGAAATATTTCCAAACAGATTGCTCGCCATGAATCCGGGAGTGGTGGAAGAGAAAATAGAGGGTATTCCAACCAAGGAACCGGCTTTTGGGTTGGAAGCTTTTTGGATAACGGAAGAGCAACGTGATGTTGCGAGAGGCTTGGGGTACACGGTTGTAGATGCTCCAAGTGTCTTTGCAACACATTTGACGGAGGTTCTGAGAAATCATGCCGCTGAGCTTTTAGGCAGGAAAGAGATGGAAATGTTGCTCGAGGGTTTAAGACAAAAGATTCCTCCGCTCGTGGATGACTTAATTCCTGGTATAATAAAGGAGCCAGTTGTTCGTAATGTGTTGAGAAGACTCTTAGAGGAGAAAATATCCATTCGCAACCTTCCAGTAATATTTGAAACGCTTATAGAACACGGCGAGAGAACCTCTGATGTTTCCGAACTTACGCAGCAAGTTAGAATTGCGTTGAAACGCCAAATTAGTGAATCTGTAAAATCAGAGGATGGATATGTTCACGCGGTGGCGTTATCACAATCGTTGGAGGAGAAACTGGCGGACTCTATAGTGATGTCTGGTGACAGGAAAATTTTCAGTGTAAATCCAGAAGTAATGTCAAAGATTGTGGATTCAATGGCGTTATCTTTAAAGAAAATCATGGAAAAGGGAAATTATCCCGTTATCATATGTTCCTCATCTGTGAGGGAAGCGATGGCGAGATACGTTTTAAAAAGTTTACCCAAGATTTCCGTGGTTGCCTATGAAGAAATGGCGGACGACGTGAAGTTGAAAGTGGAAGATATTGTAAACATTTAAGTGGAGAATAAGGGTTAGGTATATTCGAGGTTGATTTCATGAATTTGAAAAGATTTATTGCAAGTAACATGGCAGAAGCCATGATAAAAGTGAAAAACGAACTTGGTCCCGATGCCGTCATATTGCAAACTCGTCGTGTCAGGCGAGGAGGTTTTCTTGGCATCGGTTCAAAAGTCTATATAGAAGTTACAGCCATAAATGAGGAGCGTAATGATGGATTTAAATCCGCATCACATCAAACAGATGTTCTCAGAGAATCTTCTCTTCAGCTAAAAACGGAATTGTCGGATATAAAAAGAACGTTGAAAAATGTCAGTGAAAAATTGTCCACACTCCATACGATGGGAAATTTTCCAGAACCTTTTGAGCATATTTATGTGAGACTTATAGAGTTAGGGCTTAGATCTTCTGAAGCTGATTCGATCGTGAATGAGATAAGCCAAAGTATGACCCCCATAGAGGCAAAAGACGATGATAAAATATTCAAAGCTTTGAAGATGCATTTTTACGGAATTGTGAAGACCCAAAGGATAGCATTCACCGTACCCCAAAAGATCGTTTTTGTGGGGCCAACAGGAGTTGGGAAGACAACGACACTGGCAAAAATCGCTGCAATGTTAAAGATGAAGGAAAAACTCCCTCTAACGATTCTAACGTTGGACACTTATCGAATAGCGGCCGCCCAACAGTTAAAAACTTACGCAGATATAATGCATATGCCATTTAAGGTTGTTTACACCCCTCAAGAAGCCGAAGAGATTTCTTTTAACAGTGGAAAGAATTTGATGTTGGTGGATACCGCTGGTAGGAGTCAGAAAAACGAGATGAAAATCAGTGAAATATCGGCATATGTTCGGGCTATCAAGCCCGAGATCGTTTTTCTCACCAT
>WFSH01000142.1 GCA_015486145.1 Mesoaciditogaceae bacterium | reverse complement strand
GCATACAACGCTGGTCCTGGTGCCGTTATGAAATACAAAGGTGTGCCGCCGTATCCTCAAACTCAGGCGTACGTAAAAAAGGTGATGAAGTACATTTCAAAGTACGCCACCGAGTTGGTGTATCCCAATATATACGCGCGCGTAGGTGTTTTTGGGGAGTATCATTCTTCCGGGAAGCTCATCGTTGGACTTTCTTATCCCTTACCACCAGGTCAGATGGACATGTGTCCAGAGGTCACTTTTGATTCTTCAGGTGTGAATCTTTCTTGGATTTGGAGGATCAACGTCGGAAATACCCACATAGCTTTTGAGCACGCCAAAACGGATCAGATAGAAGTATCGTCCAAATTTGGGCCGTTTACCGCCATAGTTGGAAACTACACGAAAGGAATAGCGGCCTCAGGAATACTCAACCTTTGGGGAAATGAGATCTTCGGTTCAATATCCAAGTCCGGTGAGATGAGGTACGGTGCTGCAATTAAAATATTCGGACTTTATCTGGAAGCTTGGCATGAAAACGGAGGTTACGAGTTTGCCGTTAACGGGAGATGGTAAAAGTTGAACTTTCTGATATCTCAATCCGAAATAAACAAACTGTTGAAAATGAGTTTTGGAGCGGAAGCCAAAATTGAAAGTGGTGAATTGGAGATCTCCGCAATGGCCGGCATGGTCAAATTCACCATGAAGCAGCCGAATGTGCCAATTTCTTTGGACAACCCTTTGAATTTTGACATTTCCACGAGTCTCACGGTTAAGATGTTTTTGGGGAAAATAAAGCAAGAGTTGAAGAATCGTGGCCTTGATAAGGCAATTCAAATAGATAAATCGAAACTTTCGATAGATTTAAATGAATTAGGTGAAAATCAACTTGTAAATTGGTTGAAATCCATGACACTTTACCAACTCGATTTCAAAGATGGAATGATCTCGATCGTGTTGAAGAACGACTCGTAAATTCATTTTTGAAAAGGCTTAATTGCTTGACTATTTTCACCCTTTAAGGTATAATCATCTTGACAATTTTGCCGAGGTGGTGGAATTGGCAGACACGCAAGATTCAGGTTCTTGTGGGCGCTTTGAGCTCGTGCGGGTTCAAGTCCCGCCCTCGGCACCAAGAGTGGTTTTTAAAATTTTTAATTTTTCTTTCTTGACACTTCACAAAGTTCAAGTATATAATTGTCCTAAGTGTGTTTGGTTTTTAAAAATCTTTTGGAAGGAGGGAATTGTGGGGAAAAGAAGAAAAATAAATCCTAACCAAAAGGGGGTTAGTTTTTTTATGATAATTGAAAATGAAGAAATCAATAACATTTTGAAGGGAGGTGTTTTCCTGCAGCCAATTATGGTTGACAGGAGGACGAATGGGTAAAAAGGTAATAGGTTTAGCTCTATCAGTAGCATTGTTGATGGTTGTCCTGTCTGGCTGTTTTCTCTTGCCAAAACCCGCACAACCGCCACAAAGTGTGGCTATTTTGTC
The DNA here is from genome assembly GCA_015486145.1 of Mesoaciditogaceae bacterium. GTDB lineage: Bacteria > Thermotogota > Thermotogae > Mesoaciditogales > Mesoaciditogaceae > WFSH01. The sequence continues at coordinate 1,039 of WFSH01000142.1, read as the reverse complement.
ACCCGCTAATGGGCAAAACTTTGTCGTAGCCCCAGGGGAAACTCGTAACGTGACGGTCAAAGCATCGGTTGTGGCCAACAGTCCGATCAAAGTTGTGAACTTCACACTGTTTTTCTCTAATGGTACTTTGGCTGTTCCCACGGTAAGTGCGACCGGACCCTATGGAACGACGTCAGGTGTGTTTAGGTACACTTACATGGGTCTCAAACCGGGTAGTTACATGGTTCAGGTCGAAGCTTATACCGCTGCCAAACAACCGAGAAACAGCGTTGGAAAGTTCAGTATTTCACACTCGTATTTGAGCCCCAAAGTGAGTGCCGTTTCTCTTACACCAAATTACATGGGCCATTATGTGACGAACGTTCCGATCACGTTTAGCGCTTCTGTGACAAATCCAAACGCTTTAGGTACGCTTAACGTTATGGCCACGGTCAACGGAGCACCGGCCAAAGAGGTGTCCTCAACAAATGGAGTTTATGAATTCAGTTACACGCCGAAAACAGTTGGAACTTACACGTTTGTGGTTAACGCTTCCGTGACCATCGGTGCGAGTACGCTTACAACCTCAAGTGCTCCAAAAGAGGTGCAAGTGTACGTGAAGCCAGCAGTTTCTAATTTGCGTGGCCCACAGGATTACACTGTGGCAACATCTCCTGCTTCTTTCACGTTTACGACAACATCGGGAGTTACCGCTTATCTCACCGTTGAGAGCACGGTTAATTCTGTTGCTTCTTCAAAGACTTACGTGTACACATCTGGAACGGCGTTTAACAAGTATCTCGTTCCGAATCACTGGAACGATCTCAAGCTTGTTTTTAAAGCACCGGCTCCGTTCAACAATTATCTAACCACGGCTACAGAAATTCATGCATTGGGCGTTGAAGCACCCAGTACAAGTACCACACCATATGTCTTTTTGATAGATCAGAATGGTAATGTGGCGAACACGAATGATTGGATTAAAAAGTCAGCTGGAGCAGAAATAGATCTTTATGGGTACATACTTAGGGGTAGCAGACCTATCAATCAATACAACATC
>WFSH01000141.1 GCA_015486145.1 Mesoaciditogaceae bacterium | reverse complement strand
TTTCCGTCCTCCATTGTGATGAATCCGTAGCCTTTCTTGGGGTCAAACCACTTGACAGTACCTTTCATGCATCTTGCCTCCTTAAAATTCGTATGACCTTATGGTCACAACCTCATCATACCACTTAAATCGATCAAAGTCAACACTTCGAATTGACTCTCATCTATCGCTTCAGACATGAAAGTGGCAAAACATTCTCCACGGGAAAAATCCCACTCATCCACCATATCCAAGCTGTAACAAAACTCCTCTTTGGCATCTCCGCCATCGTTTCGCAGCTATCACTTTGGTCAAGGAAGCGGAAGAAATATCAAAAACTCAAATTTCGAGACAGGCTCAGGTAGGTTTTGCTTGTATCCGAGTACGTTTATCGTGCCATCGTCATAATTAGACACGTATATCTTGTTCGTGTTCGGATTTACACTTATTCCTACTGGTCCACTTCCAACGGATATGGTTTTAACAACGGTGCCATTATATTCATCTATTATGCTTACGTCATCACTCAATCAACGTTGATTGAGTGATGAGACATTCAAAAAGAAAAACTCTTCATTTTAAACTGTATCACTTTTGGTGGCATCTCATTTATTCCGTAGGACAGTATACCAAAATTGTGTTCTATGTAGCATTCTTCCAACATTTCGTATAATTCGTAGTCTTCTCTACTTATACTCTCACCATTCTCTATCTCCGTCAGTACGTTCATCGCTTTTTGATACATCAATGCGTTCAATGGAAAAAACCCATTCGCGGAGCCTTGACTTATAATTTTCATTATCTCTTCCGCTTTACTCTTGAGCGGCATCTTCATCACTTTGCTTTCCGTGCCTCTAAACGCTTGAGGTGTTTGTGTGTTATGCGTGTACACGATTATTCCTTCTTTTATTCCACTGAATATGTTAGAAAGCGTTTTGTATGATTTTACATTCTTTAACGCTTTTACAATATAACTCGTGAATACTCCCATCTTCGTGTTGTTGTCTTCTTGTGTGACTTGTTCTCCACTGGTTGAAATGATCAACACTTTGCCTTGCCCTTTTACCACGCTCTGCGCACTTTGTTCTATCACCTTGGATAGATTCAACGTTACCCCTTTCGTGTTTCCTACTTTTCCACTGTGACATGCGTCTAAGAGTACGATTACCCTCGATGCTTTAGATTTGAAAAGATTGTTTATCATAGATTGTGGAATCGCCGTGTATTCAATCGTACCAAGTAGTGTATTACTTACAAGAAAGTAAGCTTGACCTTTGTATGCTATTCCACGACCTGAATAGAAGAAATACAGTGTGTCGCCTTTGTTGAGTGTGTTTTGTATGTTCAATATCGCTGAGATTGCCTGCCCGTATGTGGGATTCTTCAATATGGTTACGTTGGATACTTTTATCAACCCCCTACCTACAAGCGTGGAATACATTCCATCCACATCGTTGAGTGTGTATTTAAGGGGAGATATGCCTTTATCTGTGAATTGGCTCACTCCTATGAGCAATGCGTAGTTAGTTGCGAATGCAAAGAGTGTCAAGAACACCAACAACAATGTGAATGATGTTAAGATGTAGCCTCTTTTGAACATTTCGATCACCTCCTATGTAAACTTATTTCTTCTCTTCACATGATTTACTTCGGTCGGTTATGCCTTCATCATAATAAAGTATGGACTTTAATTTCGTAGAAATTAGATTATTGTCCCTATTTGTAATCGAGTACGCTTATTGAACCATCCCCATAATTAGCCTTAGCCACGTATACCTTGTTCGTGTTTGGATTTACACACACGACCAACGGTTCAATTCCTTGCCCTATTCCATACTGACCAAGTTTCCATATTCATATTGTATCTATTACTTTGAATCTCTTCACGATAATATGGGTAGTATTTTTTAAATAACGCATTCTTTGACATTTTAGTACCTCTTCACAAGCGGTGAGTGTAATCTTTTTGAAGCCTTGTCAAAACTGATTCAGACGTTTGTTTGGAATCTTTGACCACAGCGTTATCCTGAAAGTTCCGTAGGAATTATTCAGGACCTCCAAATAACTAACGAGGTGGATCAAGATCCTGAATCAAATTCAGGATGACAATGTGGATAATTCAGCAGCCTTTTGTACGGGCAATTCATGAATTGCCCCTACGAAATCAAAAAAATGAGCTCATATGTCCTGACAGTACTTCGAGGGTGAGTTTAATTCTATTTGATGATAAAGTATTTTCAAAGGATTAAAGATGCATGCTCTACCATTTTTATTTAGTTTGATTTGTCAAAGAATCTATCGCTTTTTCGCAATGCTTTTACCCATATAAAAATGAAGAGAACCGAACTCTTTTCCTTTTTTATTTCTTACCTTTTTTACAGCAATTATTTACACTATCGTCTTTTTTTATTTTGAAGTAAACGAATGCAAAACGATGAGTTAAAAAAGAATTACCCCCGATTTGCTATATTTTAGCACAGAAGAAATTAAAAAATCAACACTTCGCGTTGACTCTCAGATATCGCTTCAACTCCACA
>WFSH01000140.1 GCA_015486145.1 Mesoaciditogaceae bacterium | reverse complement strand
CCTGTGCAAAATACAGTTGAGCCTTCTGGCCTATGAGTTTTTCAGCCTTTTTGGGATTATCTATACCTGGAATCTCTACTCGAATTCCATTATTTCCAACTGCCGAAACGATTGCTTCCGTGAAATTTGCGTCATCGAGCCTTCGTCTTAAAACGGTAACCACTTGACCGGTAAGTTCCGGTGTTGGCTTTTTTCCGACCATAACGTAATCCAGCCTTGATCCGCCTTTTATATCAAGACCCAGCCTAATGTTGCCAAACAGATGACCGAGAAAACCTTTTGCCGATGGCGCAGGTGGATATAGCATAAAAATCACAGAAACAAACAACACCAAAAGTACAAATATCAATCTTATTCTGTCTGTTCTCATTTTTCAGAAAGGGCTTTCCCTTTCACACCCCCTGATTCGTTATTTTATGAGATCGGATTTTGAATCATCCTTGGATTTCTCAGCGTTATCACTGGAAACTGCTTCTCCCTTCACAATTGACGATACAGAGCGTTTTGTGATCTCAAGATCGTTTCCAGCAGTCCTGACTTTGATGGTGTTTTTTTTGATATCTATCACTTTGCCAACTATTCCACCAATTGTGACGACCGTGTCACCTCTTTTAAGATTACTCATCATCTGGTTAAAACTCTTTGTTCTTCTTTTTTGTGGATAGATGAGCATGAAGTAAAAAATAGCACCTAAAGCTATTATCCACAAAAACATTGTCAAAGTACCAGATGATGCCAATCCACCACCCCCAGCCGCATGCGACGTGGTAGGTGCCGCTTTTTGTGCGGAAGCATCCGCAAATGCTACAAAGTTTTCAAACATCATATCCGTCTTGCGAGACGGCTCACCTCCTTCTTAAAAAATTTCTTTCCTAAAATTTGAGAATTAAGATTTCTTTTCAATTCCAAGCAAAATTCTCGTCTCTTGTGGAGTCGCAATTTGGCGGCCCATCTCTTTAGAAATCCTCACAACTTTCTCCACAAGTTCGGCATTAGATTTGGCAAGAACTCCCTTTGAAAGGTAAATATTATCCTCGAGTCCAACTCTAACATGTCCACCCATAGCTATGGCGTGTGCTGCCATCTCGAACTCATGTCTTCCAATTCCGGCCACAGTCCATGTGGCATTGGCTGGAATGCAGTCAACCATTCGAACGAGATTTCGTATATCAGCTGGACATGCTCCCGGAACACCCAAGACAAAATCAAAGTGTAGATGTGCCCTTATCAACCCTTCTTTTACAACCCTCAAGGCGTTGTAAATATGGCCCACTTCAAAACATTCAAATTCTGGCACAATGTTCATTTCTTCTATTTTTTGGGCGAAATGCCTTATCAGTGGCATGTCGTTGACGAAAATGTCATTCCCAAAATTCGTGGTTCCAACATCTAAAGTTGCCATCTCTGGATTCGAATAGATCGATTGAAGCCTTTCGTCCGCACTCATGCCAACCGCTCCCCCAGTCGAAACTTGAACAATGACATCCGGACATTTCGCACGGATAAGCTCAACCGTGCGCTTAAAAACTTTCACATCCTGCGTGGGTTCCCCGTTTTCATCTCTAACATGAATGTGTACTATGGATGCTCCAGCTTCCCGAGCCGCGCAAGCCTCATCCGCTATTTCTTCTGGCGTCAATGGAATATACGGAGTTTGTTTTCGAGTAACTTCTGCGCCACACACAGCGGCAGTTATGATGAGTTTTTCCATAACATCTATCCTTTCGAATGACGTTGCTTTTCCAACGGTACCACACACACTCCCGATGCTTTTGCAACAAGTATTGGCTTTCTCAAGACCTCACACGCTGAGGAACCGTTTTTAACTGGAGATATAACCTTAAAAGCTTCAAAATACATCTTTCTCGATGTCTTACCTGACTCCACAATTTTACCATATACTTCTATATAATCACCAGCGTACACCGGTGAGAGAAATTCGATCATATCGTACGCACGAAACAGCCCCTCATCTCCATCATTTCTTATCAAAAGTTCCGTTGCCACGTCACCAAAAAATTGTAAAGTTTTCGCACCGTCCACCAAGCCACCGGCATAATGGACGTCAGATTCAGAAATTCTTACACGTATTGAAGGAGCCTCATCCCAATCTTCGTAAGCCATAATCACACCTCAAAAATAGAATTTTGACGTTTGACCCTTATCTCTTCCAAAATCTTTTCAGAAAAATTGTCCACCGTTATGTTTCCAAGATCCTTTCCGCTTCTCATTCTCACCGAAACGGAATCCTTTTCCATCTCTCTGTTTCCAACAACCAACATGTACGGCACTTTCTTCAACTGCGCCTCTCTGATTTTGTAACTGATCTTCTGAGATCTCTCGTCAATCTCCGTCCGTAT